>JACIWB010000002.1 GCA_014361245.1 Thermoplasmatales archaeon
TCCCATCCCATTTTAATCAAAAAAATGATGGGATCCTCTCTTTATTTTTTTATAAATTTTTCAGGCTACGAGTTATACCAAAAATGGTTAGCCTTTTATATGATGAAGCCTAATCTGTATCCGCCTTGCAACAGAGAAAGCTCCAAAAATGAAAAAATTTTTTAATCAAAGTCTTTAATGCTTAATATGGATAAAGAAGAGGCAGTTAAGAGAATAGAATGGTTAAGGAAAGAAATAAACAGGCATAATTATCTTTATTACGTTTTGAATAAGCCCGAAATATCTGATGAGGAATATGATAAATTAATGCAGGAATTAATATCTCTTGAGAGAAAATATCCTGATTTAATAACCCCAGATTCGCCCACTCAGAGGGTGGGGGCTCCTCCTGCTAAAGAATTCAAAAGTGTTCGTCATGTTAAACCCATGCTAAGCTTGGATACAGCAAATGATATTGAAGAAGTAATCGCTTTTGATAAAAGGGTAAAAAAAGAGTTAGGAATTAATGAAGTAGAGTATGTTGCTGAGCCAAAAATGGATGGTTTAAGTGTTGAATTAATATACGAGAACGGAAAATATGTTAAAGGTTCTACAAGAGGGGATGGAATAAATGGAGAGGATGTCACCGAAAACATAAGGACAATAAGGGCTGTGCCACTTGTGCTTAGAGAAGAGGAAGTCAAACCTCCCACTTTTCTTGCAGTAAGAGGAGAGGTGATAATGCATATCGAAGATTTTGAGAAATTCAATAAGGAGTTGATTGAAAAAGGAGAGGAGCCGATGGCAAATCCAAGAAATGCGGCATCTGGCTCTTTGAGAAGGCTTGACCCTAGGGAGACAGCAAGCCGTCCTCTAGATATATTTTTTTATGAAATTATGAGGGTTGATGGAATTGAGGTAAAAAATCAGTGGCAAGCTCTGGATTTGCTAAAAAAATGGGGTCTTAAAACAAATCCTCATTCAATAAAATGCGGGAATATAGAAGAGGTAATAAAATACCATGAAGAGATGAGTAAAAAGAGAGAGGAACTGAGTTATGAAATAGATGGGATTGTAATAAAAGTAAATGAGATTAGGCATCAAATTCTCTTGGGAGAAAAAACCCGCTCCCCAAGGTGGGCAATCGCCTATAAATTCCCTCCCCGCAAGGAGGAAACACAGATAATGGATATAGTCGTTCAGGTTGGAAGAACTGGCATATTAACACCTGTTGCCCTCCTTAAACCTGTTGATGTCAAAGGTGTAACAGTATCAAGAGCAACTTTACATAACGAGGATTATATAAAGCAGAAGGATGTGAGGATTGGGGATTGGGTAAAAGTAGGAAGGGCAGGAGATGTTATACCAGAAGTAATGGAAGTAATAAAAGAAAGAAGAACCGGTAAAGAAAAAATTTTTTCGATGCCAAGCAAATGTCCTGTTTGTGGGAGTAATGTTGTTAGAGACGGGGCATACTACAGATGCACGGGCGGGCTATCATGCATTTCTCAGTTGAAGAGAAGTATCGTTCATTTTGCCTCTAAGAGGGCAATGGATATTGAGGGGCTTGGAGGAAAAACAGTTGATTTGTTAGTTGATAAAGGAATAATAAAAAGAGTTAGTGATATATATAAGATAAAAAAAGAAGATTTGACAAAACTTCCTAGATTTGCTGATAAATCATCGGAAAATTTGCTGGAAGGAATAGAGAAAAGTAAGGAGAGGGGTCTCGCACGCTTTATCTATGCCTTGGGTATTCCCAATGTTGGGGAACACATGGCAAGGTTGCTTGCTGAGAGATTTAAAGATATTGATACCCTTATTAATGCAAAAGAAGAAGAATTGATGGGTGTGCCGGAAATAGGACCCGAGACAGCAAGCAGCATAATAAACTTCTTTAAGGAAGAGAAAAACAGGGAGGAAATAGAAGAATTGAAAAAATGCGGTGTAAAAATGAAATATGAAGAGGAAATAGGGAAATTATCTGGATTAACTTTTGTGTTTACTGGCGAACTAAAAAGATTTACAAGAGAGGAGGCAAAAGAAATTGTTGAAAAATTGGGAGGAAAGATTGCGAATTCTGTTAGCAAAAAAGTTGATTATGTTGTGGTTGGTGAAAAACCTGGCAGTAAATATGAAAAAGCAAGAGAACTTGGATTAAAAATAATAAATGAGGAAGAATTTGAAAAGATGGTAAGTTAGAAAGATATTGATTTATCCTATCTTTAATCCAACATTATTTTTGCTTATCCTTCATTTCTTTTGGTGTGATTCTTCATTCACTCTATTTTCAGTATTTCCGAATGTTGTGTTAGATTTTGATTTTTGCAAAAAATAAAAATTTTTTATCAACTTAATTTAAATCTATGAAAACAACTATTCCATCTTTTGTATCTTTTATCTGGGATAAAATTTTATTTTGAATTGAATAAAATTCATCTAAAATTTCTTTAAAATTTTTCTTACTTAATCTTGTATAAACTGTGTCAGCATCTGGAATTTTATATTTTGTTATTTCTTCCAATCTTTTGCAACCATTTTCAAGGTATCTTCCCCTTATTGAGCAAAATGTTATCCCTTTCAAAATTTCTTCATATTCATATATCGAATTTTTATTGGAATGAAAGTTAATAATATTTCTTACAAAACTAAAACAAAGTCTATTTAATTTCCTTAAAGATTTACTATTTGCCTCAGGAAATAATTTTTTCTAAATTTTCACTTTCGGAAATACTGATTTTAGGAAAAAATTTAATTTATCTAAAATATTATGCTTGGTGATTTAATGGAAAAGAAAAGTGTTGAAGAGTTATTAGAAAAGGCAAAAAAACCAGCCCAGGAAGCAATGAAATTGCATCCTTTTTATAAGGGGAAAGTTCAGATAATGCCGAAATGTCCAATAAGAAGTTATGATGACTTTGGAATATGGTATACGCCTGGCGTTGCGGAGCCCTGCAAGGATATAGCCAAAAATCCTGAAAAAGTTTTTGAGCATACAAATAAGGGAAATTATGTTGCTGTTGCAAGTGATGGGACAAGAGTTCTTGGATTAGGGGACATTGGGCCGCTTGCTGGCCTGCCTGTTATGGAGGGAAAGGCTCTACTTTTTAAATATCTTGGGGGCGTGGATGCTTTTCCAATAATGATTGATACAAAGGATGCTGATGAATTTATTCAGGCAGTAAAGTGGCTTGCCCCAACATTTGGAGGTGTAAATCTTGAAGATATTTCCTCGCCAAAATGCTTCTATATCCTTGACAGGCTTAGAGAGGAGCTTGACATACCTGTATGGCATGATGACCAGCAGGGAACAGCCGCCATAACTCTTGCTGGCATCATAAACGGGCTTAAAGTAGTAGGAAAAAAACTTGATGAAGTTCTTTTCTCAATAATAGGGATAGGGGCTGCAAATACCTGCCTTATAAGAACTTTGATAAAGGCTGGTGTAAATCCAAAAAATATAATTGCTGTTGATTCAAAAGGAATTTTAAATTCAAACAGAAAGGATATAAAAGAAATGGAAAAGGAAAATCCATACAAATATAAGATTGCAATTGAAACAAATGGTGAGGGAAGGGAAGGAGGTGTAAAGGAAGCAATAAAAGGCACCGATGTATGCATTGCCGCCTCAAAACCAGGACCAGGAACAATAAAAAAGGAATGGGTGGCAGAAATGAATGATGACGCAGTAATGTTTGCCGAGGCAAATCCTATACCAGAGATATGGCCGTGGGAGGCAAAAGAGGCTGGTGTTAAAATCTTTGGCACAGGCAGAAGTGATTTTCCAAATCAGGTAAATAACAGCCTTGGTTTTCCCGGCATATTCCGTGGCACTCTTGATGTGAGAGCAAAAACAATAACTGATGAAATGCATATAGCAGCAGCATATGCAATAGCTGAGGTTGCGGAAAAGAAGGGACTTAGAGAGGATTATATCGTTCCAACAATGGATGACTGGGAGGTATTCCCTTACGAAGCAACAGCGGTTGCAATGAAAGCTATTGAGCAAGGGGTTGCGAGAGTGAAGAGAAGCAGAAAAGAAATTTATGAAATGGCTGAGGAAGCAATAAGAAATGCAAGAGAACAAACCCAGCTTTTAATGAAACACGGATTGATAAAACTTCCATGAAGAGGGACGAAGAAAATCTCCGGAAGATAGAAAGAACTTTGGAGGAGCTAAAGGAGAAAAATATTAGCATTCCCATAATTGTTGAAGGAGAAAAAGATGTAAAAGCTTTACATGATTTGGACATAAAAGGGGAAATAATAACAATTCATGGAAAATTACCAAATTTATGCGATGAAATTGCTTTGAAATATAAGGAAGTAATTATATTAACTGACTGGGATGAAGAGGGATGGAAATTATGCAGAAGAATGGAAGAGAATTTGAAAGGAAGAATAAAATGTGTTACAGATTATCACTCCCTTTTTTCTCAATTCATAAATTCAAAAAATGTTGAAGGAATGCCAAAATTCATAAAAAATCTGAGGAAAAAAGTTCTGGATAAAAATGTGCATAAAAAACAAGCGAGAAATATGGAAAATAACGATATTGGTGATTAATTATTTTGGAGTCATCTTAAAATTAAAAGATAAGCATCCAAACCGTCTTCCCTAACCCTATCCTCATAATACATCTTTACAATGATTTTATTCTTTCCGATTGCATTGCATATTTCCCATTCATAGGGTTTTTCATTATCCTCATATTTTAATTCATCATTCATATAAAACTCAACTTTATCATAATTTCCTTCAACCTTTACACTCATTTTTCCGATTATAAATGTCTTCCCTATTTTTGCTATCTTTCTTCCCATTATATAAAGATAACCCTCCTCTGGCTCGCTTATCCCTCCGATTTTTATATGGAGTAAAGGAGATTGCCACCATATATTTCCCTTAATTTTTTCAATTCCGTCGCTCGTATTTAATTCTTCATAATAGCTTTCATTTGTTCTTTCCCATATTACTCTTAAATATGAATTTCCATAAATTTCTTTAGCAACTATATTTGAATATATTCCATCAACTTTAGCAAAAGCAACTGCATATAAATCATTAGCATTATCTGGTATTTCTATCTCCTCCTCCCAGATTTTTCCGTCCCAGTATGTCCCTCCTCTATAACTTCCATTATATTCATCATGAACTTTTCCTTTTATTCCATCTGATATATCTGAGAAGCTATAAAAAACATAGGTTTCCTCAACAACAAGTGCGCCATAAACCTGCCATTCAAGATTAATTTTATCTCCTGTAAAAAATTCGTCATTTAGCCACATTATATATGGCTGGGCAATATCAGTCTGATGAAGAGCAATTTTAATTACCTCAGATATATAACCGCTATTTTCATCTCCAAACTGCCTTTCAGGCGGGTCTTTTGTTTTAGACATCTCAGGTGTTATCCATAAAATATTACATCTTTCATATTTTCCTTTTACGAACTTCTCTTCCGCCCCGCTGCCTGCCCCATATGCCCATGCAGCTATGCAGCCTGGCGCCTCATAGCCAACAGTGAGAGGAATTGTGCCAATATTATCCTCATTTAAAGCCCCTCCATATGAGCCAACAAATTCACCGAGGCGAAGAGAAGAGATATGATAAAAATAAAAATCAGGTGGCGCGTAATAATATATTTTTCCGGAAGGAGAGATTGCTGAAATCTCTTTATGGGTTGATGCCCATGGGTAGAGAATCATTCTTGCTCCTCCATGAAAATCAACTCCAACTCTTACTGAATGGTTTTCTATAAAACTGCAAAGTGTTTTCCCATTTATACTGCCCCATAGTTTTGAATTCACACCCTGCCAGTCATAGTCTGCCTCCCTGTTTAAATCCCATCCGTTTTTATCCCATCTCTGTTTATTATCAAATCCATAGGGATTGTGGCTTATTTCAATATATATTTCTCTGTTGTCCAGCAGGTTTCTTATCCATTTATCATTTTCATCAATTCTATCCATGAGCCATTTTGTAAACCAGTATAAGCCAACTGTTCCAACTGTTTCATCTCCATGAGGACCACCAAGAAACAAAACTTCTGGTTTTAAAAAGCCATTGCTCTCATTTGTTATCCTTACATAATATAAATCATATCCTCCATCGGCTTTTCCATAGCCAAAAACCTCATTTGCCTTAAAAACCTCAATATATTCAGGATACTTTTCTTCAAGGCTTTTATACCATGAAACAAGCTCTTCATAATTATCTGGTTTCTTTTTTTCATAATTTGCTTGCGAAAAACCTGTAATAAATGATATTGATAATAAGATAGCAAGCACAATTCTTAATTTATTTTTTTCAAACATTTTAACACCATCATGTATATCCTTACGAATAAAAAGCTTTTTCTAGGGTTTGATATTAATATCTCGTGATGAAAGAATTCCTTCTGAGCCATCTGCTATGATGAGGATCTTGAGTGCTGAGTTCCTCTTTCAATTCTTTTATTAATTTTGTTTCTATAGGATTAAATTTATCCAAATTTGCTTTATAAACGCTTACATAATCCCCCATATAAAGGGAGGATATCATCTTTGTAAAATCCCTCTTTCCTTCAGCAAAATATTCAATTACCTTTGCCTTCTCACCATATCTTTTTTTCATAAAATCAAATCTTTTTGCCGTTTCCTCATTTTCATTTCCTCTCAAAAATATACAAGTTAAATTCTCCAAATCTCTTTCCCATGCCTCAATTTCATTATGATTGCATTCACTAACCGAAAAATCAAAGGCAAGCATTTTTGCATTCTCATTGAACTGCTGGCGCCATCTTGTGGCTATGCTTGCCATGCATCCGTAGCCGTATATCAATGCAGTGCCTTCTATTTTTTTTGCAATTTCTTCCGCAATATTTCCTTTTTCATTCATTCTATTTCTTAAAGTCTCCGCTATCTCTATTGCCTCCCTGTAATTTTGCCTCTCTATGAACCCGTTATTTTCAAGAGTTACCATAAGAGTAAAAAGTAGATAGGCGATAGCAAATCTCGGGGGCAAGCCGGCGGGCAAAATTATCGAATTTCTCTCCTTTGAAAGAATGCCACCAGATGTTATAACAAGAATTTTACACTTCCTTTTTTTAGCCTCTCTATAGCAAGAAATTACCTCTGAGGTATTCCCGCTGTAACTCATTGCAATAAATAAAGTGGAGGAATCTGCAAAATATGGGAGCTTATAATCTTTAACAACAATAAATGGAACTTTTGAAAAATGCTTTATTATCTCCCCACTTATTCCAGAGCCGCCCATTCCGCAGAATATTATCTTGTTTGCATCAAAATAAAAATCGTGGGATTTTGCTATTTTTATTGCATCCTTTATTTGTTCCGGAAATGAATTAAGAAGCGATATTGCTTCCATGATAGTAAAAACTTTATTGTATAAAATTGTTTATAACCCCAATACAGGCATTAAATATAATATCTATCCTATCCTTATATTTCTCAATTGCTTCAATATTTTCCGAGCCAGGTTGAAACCATATAAATTTTGCCTTTATCTCAATTGCTTCTCTCAATACTTCCTCTGCATAATCTCTGTTTCTGAAAACATCCACAATATCTATTTCCTCATTTATCTCTTTAAGAGATGAATAAACCTTTCTCCCAAGAATTTCTTCGTTTGCATATTTAGGATTTACCAGAAATAAATTATGTTTATCAAGTTTTTTTGCAATCTGATAGCTTGCTCTTTCCTCATTTTTTGATATACCCACGATTGCAATATTCTTTGCATTTTTCAAAATTTCAATTATTTTATCAAATTCTTTTATTATCATATTACTCTCATTATCTTCTTTTCTTTATACCCTATATAAACAGGAATAAAGCCTCGGAGCATTTCATTTACTTCCTCACTTCCAGTATCCACCTTCAAATAATCAATTTTATCTAATTTTTCTTTTGTTGAAACAACTATTATATTTTCCTTTCCCACTTTTTTTATTATTTCGGCGCTTATCGGCTGGTTTCCTCTTCCAAAAATAAATCCCTGCCCTCCAAGCGGAGAGATAACAATTTTTGCCTTTTCTCCTAAAAATCTCTTTATATCTTCCTCCCCCGCATCTTTAAAAATAATCTTTCCATTCTTTATCAAGTCTATACCAAGAAAAGAGCCATTGCCGATCCTCTTTTTTATTTCCCATGTTGTACTTCCTCCTCCTATTATATATAAAATTTCATTATTCATTTCTTCAATAACCCATGAAGCGATTTCCTCCTTATCATCTCCATAATAAGTTTCTTTTCCACACTGAATTTTTTTATGGGAGGGAACAATTGCATAGCCAACCATCTTTTTTATTATCTTCTCTTCTCTAATTGCATCCTCATCTATATCAAATATTTCTCTTTCCTCGAAATTCAATTCATCGATTTCATCGATTATCTCAGCAGCATCTCTCGGAGTTAGTGCAAATACACCAGAATACATCTTAACCCCAGAGGGAACACCAAGAATTGGAATCGAGGAGCCAACAACTTCATAAATATCTTTTGCAGTTCCATCCCCTCCAACAAATACTATTATGTCCGCAAGCTCTGAAATTATTTTTGCACTTTTTTTTGTATCCTCAGCTGTTGTCTTTCCTCCTGTTTTATAAACAACACTTAATTTTTTTCCACTTTTTAAAATAGCATTTTCTCCCATTTCAGATGAGCATGTTATAAATTCATAATCTTTTTTTATATTTGATAAAAATTCAATGGCCCTCTCTATCGCTATTGGTCTAGCCCCTCTCTTTATTGCTTCCTCGAGATTTCCATCTGTGCCCTTTAAGCCAACTTTTCCTCCCATTCCAGCAATTGGGTTGATTATAAAACCTATTTTCTTCATTTGATGGTTTCTATTCTCTCCTGAATGATTTTTTGCATTTTAAAAAGGGATTGTTTTATTTTATCTATTTTTTCCCTTGTGCTATCAGGCATGCTTTCTACTTCATCCTCTATATGCTCCAAATACCCTCGGCACGCTATCAATGTATTAAGCAAATCATATGAAATTTCTCTTAGAGGAGTAAGCTCCAGATCTCCTCTTCTCTCTCTTATAAGATGCGTCTGTGGCTCCTTTCTATAATTTATTTTTTCATATAGTTCAAGATAAAGCTGAAGCGCCTTTACAAGCTCATTTCCTAAAACAGTATGCTTCTTTCCATATTTTTCTTCTACAAACTCCTTAAATTTAAGCCATATTTTTTCCTGTTTATCATCAACCCTTACTCCAATCGGCTTGCTCATATTTTGCTAACAATATAAGCAGAATTTAAATATAAGCCTTTTGCAAATCTTTGGTAAAAAGCAAAATCTTTATAAAAAGGAATTGAATTCTACTTGTTTAAAATGGAAAAAGAGAAAAAGTTAAAAAAGGAAAAGCATTTTAGAAAGAAAAATTAAGGGGGAATGAAAATGAATAGAAGAAATATTAAAAAAATAGGAAGTTTGGTTGTGGTAGTTGCAATATTAGCGAGCGCGTTGCCAGTTGGAGCACAGGATACAAATCCGCCAGTTACAACAGTAACATTTGAGCCAGATTTGCCAGTCTGGGGATGGCATGTAACAAATGTAACAGTAACATTAACTGCAACTGATGATGAGAGTGGGGTAAATGCAACATATTACAGAATAAATGAAGGAGATTGGATAACATATACGGCGCCATTTACATTGAGCGCGCCAGGAAAGCATACCATAGAATATTATAGCATCGATAATGAAGGAAATGAAGAAGAGCCTAAGACGGCATATATTCCAATTGCAAATTTAACTGCATTGCAGGTAACTCCAGCAACCGCAAACTGGAATGAAACAAAAACAATTGAAATAAACAATGCGGAGGGAACAGCTTATTTATATGCTCCCCGTGAAACAACACCAAGATATACAACTGCTGGACCAGGCTACATAAGATGGTCAAATGTATTGCTAAATATAAGTGGAAAATGGTGGATTATTGATATTGTAGATGATAGCAAAGCAAATGCATTTGCAATAGATGTTAAACCCGTTGAGCTTGTTGTAAATGCGACACCAGATGAAGTTGATTACATAAAGGTAGGGAAGCCAGGATGCTACATAAACATTGAAGGAACAGTTACGATGGCTGGTCAGCCCGCAACTCAGGCAAAAGTTAAGTTAATTTATCCCGATGGAAGCAGTGAAATCCAGAATGTTACCACAACAGGAAGTTTCTCATTTATAGATAAAAATATAGGGCAGAAGGGAGCGGGCGCATATAATGTTACTGCATTTATTGGAGATGAAGATTATCCAGATGCATCTGGCTATGATGTTGTAAATGTTAAAACAGTTACTCCAAATATAAGTGTAGTGGTTAATGATGCAGTTGGTGGATTTGATATAGGAAAAGTGGCATTTGAAGTAACATATCCAGAAGATGGGTTGCAATTGCTTCCAGGAAGCAACTATAACTTATCCATCTATAAAGGCGGAGAGCTATATGCATGGAGAAATAATACTGGAACAAGCAATGAAACAAAAATTGCATTTACCATAGATGGAAAATTCCTTAATCTGACATCATCAATGTGGGAATCTGGAAACTATTTGCTTAAAGTGAATGTTGATGTAACAGGAGATGGAAACTGGGAATATGTTGGCGAAAAAGATTTTGCCATTGCCTCGCCGCCAGCAGTGAACCTAAAGATTTTACAGCCAGTGGATAAAACAATGAATGTTTTGGCACCTGCAGCGAATAAACAGCTATTAAGAATTCAGATATTTGGAAGCAATATGACTACTTATGGCACGCCAGAAGCGCTTGGCATAGGAGCAAATAATGAAAATTTAACTGAAAGAATTAAGATAGAAGGGGATTTGCTTTATTCTCCACCAAAAGATGCGTATAACTATATAGGAAATGGAACATGGGAAATAGATGTATTTCCGATAAAAGGAAATGGATTTATTTATATAAATATAACATGGCCTGAGAAAGGAGAAGCAAAGGAAACAATAAATATAAGTGATGGAGGAGTTGCAATTGTTACACCAAAATCAGTAATAGTAGATACACCTACAGATATTGAAGTGGAGGTTAAGGATAAATATGGAAATCCAGTTGCAAATGCAAATGTAAATATGTATTATGAGGATGATCTATACCTTTTGGGTGAGGCTGTTGCAAACGGAAGCATATCAGGAGATGGCTCACCTGGAAAAGGATTGAATGGAAAATACAATTTCACAATTAATTCAAAATATGCTGGAACTAATATAATAGTTGTAGTGGATTATGTAATAAGCGGAACAGGAACACAATATACATATGCAAGAATTGAATCAAGAGCAGCTCATGATTTAAATGTAACTTTTGCTCCATCAAAAGTTCTTGCTGGAGAGAATACCGAATTTACAGTTAATGTAACAAAAGGCGGACAGGCATATTCAGATAGCTTCGAATTCTACATATTGAATGAAACAGAATTGCAGAAATTGCATGATGGAACACTTGATCTGCCATTGCCAGTATATATAACAAGCAGTGCAAATTCGACATTCAAGTATTATATAGAGGAGGCAGGGGATTATTACCTATATGTAAGAACAGCGGATAAGAAGCATGACAATATGCAAAATGAGCCAAGCTTTGAAGTAACAAAGGCGAAGGTTACTGCAAGCCCAAGTTTGCTTGTAAAAAATGTTGATAAAAATACAACAGTTTCATTCAGTGTTGTATGGAATGAAAAAGCATTGAACGGAACACTCCGTATAATAGGAATAAGCCCGCAGAACATTACATGGGTAAATGATACAATTGAGATAACAATAACGGATGGAATAGGAAATGTAACAGAGATAAATGCAACAACAATTGGAAATATAACATTTGAATTCAAACCAGCTACTGAGGGAAGTGTTTTTGCAGAAGCGGAAGGAATGTTAAGGATAACAACTCCAACAGTTGAAATACTCGAGCCAGCGGAAAAAGTTGCATTCCTTGCAGAGGAAAATCTGATAACAATAGTTGTAAAGCATCCATTAACAAATGCAGGAATTGAAGGACTTAATGTTGAAGTAATTACTCCAATGGGTGCAATAGATGTTGGAGAGACAGATGCAAATGGAAAATTACTATTTGGAATTCTTCCACTTGAAACAGGAAAAATACATATATATGTTGAAGGAGATGAGGCGGGAAGCATAGATATAGCCATCGGCTTAAAGATAGTTGTTCCAGAACTTGAAAAAGGAAAGGAAGCAAAAATAACAGTTACAACAAGAGGTGGAAAACCAGTTTCTGGAGCAAAGGTAACAATAGACGGACAGACATTTACAACAGATGCAAATGGAGAGATTAAATTCACACCAGATAAGGAAGGAAACATAACAATAGTTGCAGAGAAAGACGGCTACTACAAGGCAACAAAAACAGCAGAAGTGAAAGCGGGGGCGAAGGCGCCTGGCTTTGAACTATTGGGCTTTGCAATTGCGATGCTTGCAGCGATAATACTTTTGAGGAGAAGAAGATAAACCAAACCCCTCTTTCCAAAATATTTTAATATCTCTTTTTCTTTTTATCTAATGGTTGATGAAGAAGATGAATTCAGGAAAATAATGAAGGAAATGGGTAAAATATTTGAGGAAGTATTTAAGGATGTTATGGAACAATTTTCTGGAGAAAAAATTTTTGAAATAAATGAAGATGATAAAAAAATTTATGTAACTGTTGAGCTAAATACAAAAGAGGAAGATATAAAAGTTAAGGTATATAAAAATGCGATTGAAATAAGATTAAAAAATGGATGGGCAAAGAAAATTGATTTTCCATGCAAAATCAAGAAAAAAATAAAGAAAACTTTTAAAAATGGCATTCTTGATTTAGAAATAGAAAAAGCTTAGATATATTCTTTTATTTCATCCCTTGCGAATTCTCTTTTTTCTTTTAATTCATTTAAAAAATTTGAAAGGAGTTCATGGGCATATTTTTTGCATTCTCCACATAAAATTTCTCCATTCCTGCATTTCTCCCTTATATTTAAAATTTCTCCATCGCTTTCTATAACTCCATAATTGAAAATTTCATATATAATGCATTCCTCCGGTTTCCCCCCATATTTTCTTTGCTCTTCTGCAGAAGTTGCTCCTCCAGTTTTTGCATTCCATATTTTCTTTTTTAAATCATTTAAGTCATCTGTAAGAAATATTGCGTATTGCGGTCTGCTGCTCGACATTTTATTTCCGTCCAAACCAGTTACGAAGCGATGATATGTTGAAGAAGGAAGGATGAAGCCATATCCACCATTTTCTCTCTCTGCTTTAGCAATTTCATATTCAAAAGAAAATATGTCATCAATTTTTGCATATATTGCTTTATATCCATCAATTCTCTCTATAACCCTTCCAAAATTATTTACAATTTCTTCAGCAATATCTAAAAATTTTTTGACATTTTCCTCACCCTTTATAAATATTCCAACCCTATCATCCTCTCTAATTATACTATATATACGATGGGCGCTCGCCACATCCCTGCAAAGCCTTATATGGGGGTCTTGGTCAATCCCAACAGGAACAAGTGTAGGGCATATTCCACCATATTCATCGAGTTGAACATGCAAAATATCTCCTATTTGAATGAATGGTGCAAAAATATGTGCCATGTTTGTTGAACCCTGAAAGCCATAAATTGCATTTATCTGGGAAAAATTTGATTTTTTAGCAAGAAGATATGCCAAATCCTTTACTTCTTCATTTTTTGATTGAAAATATATTCTGCATGGTTTTAAACCAAGAGCAATGTAATTAAGTATATATTCTTCGATTGCAATTCTTTCTCCTTCTTTAATAGAAATATCTCTTGTGGCGTATGCTTCTATATCTGCGACTGCAATACTAATATTTGCTCCTATTGACTGGTAATAAATAACCTGATCTATTACTATTTTATGACCGAAATGCATTTTCCCAGATGGCATTAATCCAGTTAATATTTTCCATTTCATTCTTCTTTTAATTGCCTCTTTTATGTTATCAAATCCTCTGTGCCCGAAAACAATATTTCGGCGGAAGAAAAATGGTGGATGAGGTAAATCCTCCCATAGATTGCCCGAAAATTTTTCTATTCCAAACTTCTCAAATAGCTCATCATATTCATATTTCTGCGAGCCCCATGGGTCAATCATAACATTGCAAGTTATGAAAACATATAAATATTTTGGAAGGGCGGGGCGGGAATTGAACCCGCGTATGCGGATCTGCAGTCCGCCACCCTACCACTAGGTGACCCGCCCATTAAAAAACATGAAAGGTTTTTAATTTTTTCCGAAAAATTTGTTTATTTCTTCCAGCAAGTTATCTGCTTTTTCCATTTCAATGTATTTTCTGAGCCTTATAGCTCGCTCATCCAATATGATTGCGATTCCTCTATCATTTTCCTTCCTTATAAGCCTGCCGATTGCCTGCATTGTTTTTCTTATTGCGGGGGCTTCAAAAGCATATTTCCATCCATTCTGATTTTTATTTTCATAATATTTTTGCAGTGCTGACTGTTTTGCAGAAGGAGGAGGATATGGCAATCCAACTATCAAAACAATTTCAAGTTCCTCTGAGGGAAAATCAATTCCTTCAGATATTTTTCCTCCTATAACAGATAAAAAAACTCCTCCTGATTTTTTAAAATTTTCTATCTTATTCATTAATTCTTCCTGTCTCTCATTTCTTCCTTCAACATACAAATTTCTGCTTATATTGAGAACATTGATAAATCTATTCATTACTGAATAAGAAGGAAAGAAAACCAGAGTATTTTTATTCACATTATTGCATATCTTCTCTATGTAGCCTGAAATTTTTTTAACCATATCATCATCAATATAATATTTCGTTGATATTCCCTTTAGATATAAAATCCTCCTATTTTCTTTTGGAAAAGGAGAAGGAAAGATTGCTTTCTCCGCCTTTATCCCAATTGAATTTATATACTCATCTAAGGGTTGCAATGTGCCCGACATATGAATTGTTGAATAAAATGAATTCAGTATTGAAGATGCTATAGATGGCTCCAAGCAGTAGGCAACTATCCTTAAATTTTCATTTTCCATTTCAATCAATTTAACCCATCTGTTATCTAAATCAATCCAGTAAAGAATAAAGTTACCTATGCTTCTTAAAAAAGAGCGAGGAAAACTATTATTCTTTTCCTTTATATCAGCAATTGCCTCACCATATCCAATCATGCCCTCCGCAATTATTTTTATCTGCTCAACAGAAAAATATTTTTTAAGCATATTTTCAAAAAAATCCCCGATTATTGCATCTCCTCCTTCAGATATTTCAAATTTCTCTCTTATCAAAATAAAAATCTTATCCAAGATATCCATAAAATTAGAAATGTTTCTATCTCTGACATCGTATTCCTCTATCTCCTCCATTCCATTTTTTAATGAATTATATGAAAGAGATGTTGAAAGCAATTCCCTGCAAAAATCTGGCAAGTTATGGGCTTCGTCTATTATAAGTATTGTTTTTTCTGGAGGATATTGATACATGGAAAAAAATTTCTCCCTTAATATTTCATCAAAAATGTAAATATATGGTGCTATAACTGCTCTTGCTTTTTTAACCAATTCCTTATTTATCTCATATGGACATATATTGTGAATTTTACCGTATAAAAAAATTTCCTCAGATGATATAACATTCTCAAAATCATTCTTCATTTTTAAAAAATTTTCAAAAAATATGCATCTATTAAAATCATCTTTTTTGCGCTCCATACTTCCCTTCTTCCTCCTCGCGCATATCCTCGAAAGCTCTTCATTTGCACAATTTCTGAGAGATGGAAAATTTTCAACCAGAAGGCACATATTATTTCTACCCTGCAATCCAGTCGCTCTAATTCCCCCTTTCATCCTTTTAATTTCAATTATCGCCTGCTTTTGCTGGGAGTTTGTCCTTGTTGTATAAACCACCCCCATATCATTTTCAATTGCAAATTTAATGCAGGGCGCCAGCACGCTTATTGTTTTTCCACTCCCGGCGGGCGCCTCCATCACGAGATTTTTTCTTCTTTTAAGGCATTCTTCAATTTTTGAAATAATTTCGAGCTGAAACTTTCTTGGGTTATATGGGAAAAAATCAATCATGCTTTCTCTTTATTTTTATTACTTTTTCAAGAACATCCTTTTCATCAATGCTCAAATCTTCTTCAAGCAATTTTTGAATATCATTTTCGCTTAAATCAACAAAGAGTATTTGCTCTGGCTTTATCTGCCTTCCAACAGTTGCCCCTTCTATTGAAATTGCAACTTCCATTCCCTTTGTTGCTCTATCAAGAGATCTCTTTTCCATCTGAATGCTTTTTATTTTTCCAATCTTTTTTCCATCTTCTCTTATTAAATGTTGCTCGGGTCTTATTTCCCCAGCAAGAACTCTTACTCCAATAATTGCTGGCTTACTCAGCCTGAAGGTGCAATTTGGAAGGAAGAGAATCATTCCTGGATATGTTATTTCCATTCTTTTTTTCTCCTCCTCTTCCTTCCTTTTATTTTCTCTCCATTTCTCAAGTTTTTCAATTAGATGATAAACAACACTATCTGTTATTATTTCCACACCCTCACTATCCTCCACTTCAGGAAGAACTTTTACATTGAAACCAATTATTGCCCTATTTACCTCTCTTTCATTTGTTTTTGCCTCAAAAATATCCCTTTTTGATATATCTCCTATTTCAGCCTTCCTTAAAGGTATATTTTTCTCTTTAAGAATTAAGGATATTGCTTCAAGAGAGCCGAGCGCATCTGCTTTTAATACAACTCCTTCATCGGTTGTTTCAATATTTATTTTCATCTCCTCCTCTATCTTCTTCATATCTTCTTCAACATTTTTTAAAACTTTTATCGGAGCTCCAGCAAAAGCATCTTCAAGTCGCGGGGCAACTATTTTAACCCCGCATGCTGCGGTAGCAATTTTAACTCTCCTGAACTTTTCTTCAGGAGCCCTTATTTCATCAAGTGGCTTTGGCTTAAGCAAGGCTCTTACTGTTGTAATTATTGCTCCTTTTTTTCCAGCAACTATTATTTCATCTCCTTCCTTAATTACGCCATTGTAAATTATTACATCAATAGTTGTGCCTAAACCCTTTTCTTCTTTAACTTCAAGAACAGTTCCCTCCGCTTCTTTTTCCTCACAAATCAAATTTTCTTCAAGGAATTTTTGAGATAAGCCAATCAGAATCATTATCAGTTCGTCTATACCTTCGCCATTTTTTGCTGAAATAGGAACAATTGCAACATTTCTCGTAAAATCCCTTATTCTGTCATATCTATCTGAAGAAAAACCCAAATCATAAATTTGCTCGACAAGCCTGTAAAATTTTTTATCAAAATCTTTTTTTGCCATTTCATTTTGTTCTTCAAGTCTTTTTGATATTACCCCTTCTTTTTTTCTCCATAAATCAATTAAATCTATCTTATTTGCTGCTATAACAAAAGGTGTCTTGTATTTCTTAAGTATTGCAACCGCCTCTTTTGTCTGTTCCATTATTCCCTCATTTATATCAACAACAAGAATAGCAAGGTCAGCAAGAGCTCCACCCCTTGCTCTCAAAGTTGTAAAGGCAAAATGTCCTGGTGTGTCGATAAAAAGCAAGCCAGGAATTTTAAATTCCTTTCCTTTAAGCAAATTACCACATATTTCTTTTACTGTTTCTATTGGCACTTCAGTTGCTCCTATATGCTGTGTGATTGCTCCCGCCTCCTTTGCGGCGACACAGCCGCCTCTTATGTAATCAAGGAGTGTTGTTTTTCCATGGTCAACATGTCCGAGAACTGCAACAATTGGTTGTCTGAAGTACATGAAAGAAAAATTGCAGGCAATTAAATAATTTTTGCCAAAAACATTTTTATCATTGTTAGAATACCATTATGCTTGCTGTGTTTGACATGGATGGGGTATTTATTGAAGAAAGGAGCTCATGGAAGGTAATTCATAAAAAATATGGAATAAAAAATGATGATATTGTTGAAGCATATAAAAGAAGGGAGATAGGCGATGAGGAATTTTTAAACAGAGACATTGAAAGATGGAGGGAAAGAGGAATAAGGAGGAAAGATATTGAAGAAGTTTTCAATTCAATAGAACTGACCCCTGGATGCAGGGAATGTATTGAATATTTTAATAAAGTCGGGAAAGTTGCGATAATATCAGGGGGAATTGATATTCTTGCAAAAAGAATTGCAAATTTTGGAGTAGAATATGTTTTTGTAAATGGAATAATCTATAAAAATGAACTACCATGGAAAGCAATTTTAAATGTTCCTCTAATGGAAAAGGGGAAAATACTTGAAAAGTTAATTGAAAAATTGGGCTTGGAAAAAGAAGATGTAATTGTTGTAGGGGATACAAAGTATGATGTTGATATGTTTAAAAGGGCTGGTTTAAAAATTGCCTTCAATCCAACAGATGAAATAAAAAATTTTGCAGATTTTGTAATAGAAAAAAGAGATTTAAATGAATTAATTAAAATATTTGAAAAGCATTAAAAATATGCTGACCGCACTCCTTATATTAATAATATTTGCGCTGATTTCCTTCCTTGTTTATTCAATCTTTACATATGTTTTTGAAGAAGTTGGTTTTAAATGGTGGGAAGCAAGCTTAATAGTTTTTAGCTCCCTGCTTTTTAGAGAGGTTAATATCCCTCTTTTTCAATATGAAAATTTAACCATAGCAATAAATTTAAGCGGTGCTCTCCTCCCGTTGCTGATAAGTGCCTACTTAATTTTATCAAGAAAAATATTTTTAAGAAGTTTGCCAGGAATAATAATTGTAACATTTGTTGCATACATGGTTAGCTATGCATCGCATGAAGGGATTGTATCGCCTTTTCCATACTGGCTTTTGCCGCCCATTTCTTCAGCTCTCTACAGCTTGGTCGCTGGCTATAAAAATAAAAGGAAGGTTGCAAGCATTGCCTATTCATGTGGGACATTTGGGGCGATTATAGGCGCGGATTTCCTCCATTTTAAAGAATTTTTGGAAATGAATTCGAGCAGACAAATTGTTGCAAGCATAGGAGGGGCAGCGATTCTTGATATGGTATTTCTTACTGGAATAATTGCGGTTATAATAGCTGCCTTATTTTATGAATGAGAAAAATTAAGCGGCATAATTTGGTGGAAAGAGTTAAACTGCAACGCATTTTTTACTCCCCAGGACGATATGTTCATTCAACCGTTTTTTCATGCGATAGCTTTTCGAATATTTTCAAAAGCTCTATCTCGAGTTTTTTAATGTAGCTTCCAAATTCCCCACTAAAAACCTTGTTTTTTAGTATTTTTATCCCGCCCGCAGCATAACTCTCAGCAATTGAATAGACCTCTTTTGGATTGAGTAAAACTTGTAAATCCCCCCTTTTATCAGCGATTGCAACAGCCTTTATAAGAGCTTTTTCCGCTGGATTTAAATATGCTACTCTATCATAATCCTTTGTTTTTTCTCTTTCTAAAGAGATCTTTTTTCTTTCACGATAGCCGATAGCCATTGCCATTAGAAACACTGCTTTTCTTGTAGAATTTATAAATGGGCTTTCTTTTTCGTTGAGTAGGGTGTTGAAATCATCTAAGTCAGTAGCTCTAACCCGTATTATTAACGGTTCTTTGGGTCTATCCTTATTCATAGGGTTTCACCTCCGCCTCGCTTCCAGAAGTATATTCTTTGAAATTTATTTTGTAATCCTTCCAAACAACATCTGATAATGCATCCCTTACATGGGATGTGTACTCGGTACTGGTTACCAATAATATCACCTGAGTATTTTTGAAATGCTTTGGTATCGTTTTGGCAATATTCTCTCTAGGTTCTCTATCAATTCTTGCTAAGGGTGTGTCTATAATTATAGGAGCGTCTATACCTGACACCGTATTTAATGCCGCTATAAATGCGAGTGCCAATGATTGTCTTTCTCCGGCACTTAATGTTCCTAGCGCAGGTCTACCTTGCTGGTCAGTTACTGAAAAGGTGTAGTTATCATCTATTTTTACATCACTATATGTTATCGCTTTTGGGATTATAGCGAAAAACTCTTCTTTAGTTTTTCTTTCTATCTCCTCTCTGGTTTCCCTCATGATTTCTTCTGTAATCCTTTGTGCAGCATTTAAAGCATATTCACAAAATGAGTTTATTTTTCTTAATTCACTTAATTTTTTCTCTTTTTTAAGTTCTTCATCCAAATCTATCTTAATAGCCTCTATCGTTGTTTCGGTTTGCCTGATTTGGGCGCACAATTCCCCTATCTTTTCATCTGCCTTCTTTATTTCGTTGTTATAATCCTCGTATCTCTCCTCCAACATTTTTATCTTTTCAATATTCACACCTTTAATTTCGTCCTCTATATTTTTCAATCTATCTCTTTTCCTATTAAGATCTTCCTCCATCTCCTTAATTTTCTCGGTGTATTTTTTAAGATTCTTATCAAAACCAATCATTTTTTCTTGGTGTCTTCTCAATTCGTTGTGAAGCTCTATAATTTCCTCTGTTATATTAGTTATCTCGTCGCACTCCTCTAAAAGTTTCTTTATTCTTAATCTATAATCATTATCCTTAGATATATCCATACCACATATACAGACACCCTCTTTTAACAATTTTTCTAAAAAATTTCTTTTATAATCTGGCGGGATCTCTCCAGCCTCCTTTCTCTTAGATATAGGTTTTAGTGATTCATCGATTGCATCGCACAGGAATATTGTTGGCGCAACACTGATAAGATAAGCGGCTTTATTTTTTTCCTCCTCAGCAAATTCATTATCAATCCTTTTTAGATCTTTTTCAATACTCTCCCTCTCTTCTGCTAATCTCTTAATATCTTTAGGAGAAATGCCTATTAATTCTTTTTGAATCTCTTTTCTATCTGCTTCAGCTTCTTTTCTATGTGCCTTTAGTTTTTCTAAATCTTCTTCTAATTTTTTCTTTGAAGCTTCAAAACACGCCTTTTTTTCTTCTAGATCTTTTATTTTAGGCGTTAGATCCTTAGATAAGGCAAAAAACTTTTTCTTCACCTCTTCTAAATGAGAAATCACTTTTTTCAACAAATCTAGTTGTGCGATTCTAAATACGGCTTTTTTTATTTCTTCTCCAGCCTCTTCTCTAAAGTAGTCATCCAATCTCTCCCCATCGAAAAAGAAGTATTCATGAATTTCTTTAGGAAAAATCCTTTGAATCGCATTAGTTGGGTCACGGAAGTAGCCCATATCTTTCCCTATCTGTACAAGTATCTCAAGTTTTGAACCATCTGATTGATTTGAGAAATATCGATCCTTGATTATTTCGATTTTATTTTCATCTAATTTTTTCACCTTAGCGGATCTTTTAATTTTATATTTTTTACTTTTATCAATATTAGTTAGGCCTATCTCGACTTCTATATCAGCGATTTCATTTTCTCCTACCTGGGATAGAGAGAGTGTGTTAAGGAGTGGCAACCCTTCATATTTTTTAGATAGGTAAAATTCCTCGCCATAAAGGCACCAAGTAATCGCGTTTAGAAAATTAGTTTTTCCTGCACCTGTTGTCCCTTCGATAACTATAACATTTTTTCCAGGTTCCACGTACATATTATCAATTACAACATCTTTATACTGCCTATAATTTTTTAATTTAATATAATCAATGAACATTTCTACACCTCCCACTCTTTTGCGTATTTTTCAACAAGTTTCATATATTCATCTTGCACCCCTCGTGGGCGACTTTCGTATATATAATTGAACTCCAGCATAATTACTTCCCACAAAAATTTCTTAATTATATCTGGGTAGTCGCCTTTATCTATTTTACTCTTTATTCTTTCACTAACATCTTCTTCTATTTTCTTCTCTTTTCTCATTTTCCTTTACACCCCTTCCCATAATTTTTTTTCGATTTTATAAATATTATTGAGGCACTCTAAACTATTGACCGCGATTTCAGCGAATTCTTTATACCTGATTAATTCTTTATAAAATATCTTTCTTTCCAAATCTTCTATTGAGGAGTTATTTATCCATGAGAGTGCAGGTACCACTATAACATCGTATATTATTGCTTTTTCTTTTCCGGGAAAACGTCTTAGAACTCTTCCTCTCCTCTGAATCCATTCTCGGGGGTTACTACTACTCATTAGGATTATTGCAGTAGTAGCGGCTGGTACATCAACTCCTTCATCTAAGCATCGGATAGCCACTAAAACTTGGTATGTTCCTTCCGCAAATTTTTGAAGTAAAAATTCTCTCTCTGATAACCCACCATACTCCTCGCTAGGGGTAATCTTTTCTCTTAGAGTAAATTTATGTTGGGTGATATTCAATTCATTCAAAATATTTTGTACATGATTTATTTGTTCTGGCGAACAATAAACCAAACAATGTTTAATATTCTTACCCATTTCTTCTATTATTTTTTTAAAAGTATCGTACTTTTTAATTGCGTTTTTTATAATCTCCTGTCGTTTAACGCACAATAACGAAAACCATTTCTTACGCTCGTTATCTGTTTTTGAGCTATAGTATGATTTAGCGATTTTTTTTGTGACACTCTCGTATCTTTCCAATTCTTCCTTATTTAATTCCACAAAATAAGGTTTATATTCGTAGGGTACCAGATAAGTTTTCCCTGTAGCTGGATTTAGTGTATTAACAGCATCTTTTAACGAAAATTCGAACACAGTGCCACCGAAATAATTGAAAAGTGTTTCAGTACCTTCCAAATCAAACCATCGCTTAGGTGTTGCGCTTAATCCTAGCCTAAAATGGTAGAGATCCAGCAAACCTCTTTTCCTTTTTGGCGCTCCAATTCCATGAACTTCATCTACAATCAAAAACAATTTTTCATTTGCAGATCGAATTATTTTGATAAAATTATCTGTATGAAAAGTGGCGTGTGTTGTTAGCACAATTAAATTATTTTCAATCCCGATTTTTATATCTATTAGGGAATCAGAGAGTTTATCTTTCCAATCAGGATTGCTACTGTCTGCAACAATATATTCACAGGTTAAACCAAATTCATCTATATCATTAATCCACTGTCTTATCAAATGATTAGATGGGCAAGTTATAACTGCTATTGTTTTATTATAATTTTCCATTACTTTTTTAAGGCATCCTAAAGCAGCAAAAGTTTTCCCTAAACCTGTAGCCATCTCAAAAATTCCTTTCATGTCATTATTAAACCATTTCTGAATCGCATCCTTTTGATGTGGGTAAAACTCTATTTCCTTCTTCTTTTCTCCTTTCTTCAGATACCATCTTTGGAGGTAAACCTCATCGATGTTTTTTGGTGCTATTTCGATTAATTTCCTTTTAACTGCTTCGGGCACCTCCATAACTATTATTCGGGAAGCTTTATTATTCCAGAATCTTTCAAATTTTAATATGTCGGCCTCTACATATTCTTTTTCCTCTTTTATCCATTTTCTAAAAACTTTAAATTCCTCAATATTTTTTAGCCATCCAGACGCAGATTCGTTTATAGATCCACTAAAGGTAAGAATATCTCCCACTATATCTTTTAAAATTCCTATCTTTTGATGAAACACACCTTGTAATTGAATTTCATCGAAACTCAGGGGTTGTCCATCTTCATCTGAAACTATGGCAACTTTTATTTCTAATCTTTTATTCGCAATCATCCATCCGAGCGCAAAAATATGATCTCTTATAAATTCATCCTCTAATTTTTCTAGTTCTTCAACCATTCTCCTCTCTACATAGTTTTGAGGATTTTCAGTAGCATCTTTAATAATTTTAATGTCTTTTTCATCTAATTTTGGTGATACCAATAATTTCATTGTGCCATTGTTTTTTATTAACCCAAGAATTCCTCGTGCCGCGATAGCTAAACTAGTCGATGAAAAAAATCCAGCAATCCTGTCATACTCTATACACTCTGATAACGCCGGGATATAAAAATCGTTTAAAATATCATCAGTATCTGATGAATATGTCTTTTTTAATGACAAATCTCTAAACCCCATATTTGCACCAATTTTCAATCAACTACTATTATCTAATATAATAGAATTTTAAAAATTTTGTGCCTATCGCTTATAACTATCTCTATAGAGCGAATGAAAATCCTCTTTATCAACCGTTGCCCGATCTTCAAAAATTATTTAACTTTTTGCGATGCCGAATATCAGCAATGAATGAGAAAAATTATAAGGCAAGGAAATATAACTTTATGCTTCGCACCCATTATATAAATGAAATAAGCGAAAAGGAACATGAAAAAAGGGTTTGCATTGCTGGATGGGTTGAAGAAATAAGAAATCTTGGAGGAATAGCATTCATAATTTTAAGGGATAGAAGTGGGAAAGCACAAATCACAGCAATAAAAAAGGAAAATGCCGAACTTTTTAAGGCAATTACCTCGCTGAACAGGGAGAGTGTGATATCAGCATGCGGAATATGCAAGAGGAATGAAAAAGTAATGAATGGATGGGAAATTTTGCTTGAGGAATTTAAATTAATCAGCGAGGCATCAACACCTCTTCCAATGGGAGTAATAGATAAGGTTAATGTTGATTTCGATACCCGTCTTGATAACAGGATAATAGATTTAAGAAAAGATGATGTTAAAGCAATTTTTATGATAAGAAATTCATTTATAAAGTATGCTTCAGAATTTTTAAGAAAAAAAGGTTTTATGGAAGTTCATACTCCAAAAATTTCATCTTCATCATCTGAAGGAGGAACAGAAGTCTTCAGAATAGATTATTTTGATAGAGATGCATATCTTGTGCAATCTCCCCAACTATACAAACAAATGTTAATGGCAACTGGTTTTGATAGAGTTTTTGAAATAGCATGGTATTTCAGGGCGGAGGAGCATGACACAACCCGCCATCTTAATGAATCAACTGCTGTTGATATAGAAATGGCATTCATCGATAGCGAGGAAGATGTGATGAGAATTGCAGAGGAAATGACAGATTATTCAATAAATAAAATAGTTGGTGAGAATAGCAAGGAATTGAGCATTCTTAACGCTGAAATAGAATTCCCATCTCCTCCATATCCAAGAATAAGGTATGATGAAGTTGTTGAAATACTTAGTAAGGAAATAAATTTTTCATGGGGAGAAGATTTGGGGGCGGATGAGGAAAATATTTTATACAAAAATTTGGGATATGATATTTATTTCATAAAGGATTTCCCTCTATCATCAAAACCATTTTATGCAATGCCATCTGGGAAATATGCAAGAGCATTTGATCTCGAGCTAAGGGGAATGGAAATTGCATCTGGCGCACAGCGCATTCATGATTATGAACTGCTTACTAAAAGAATGATCGAGCTTGGAATGAATCTAAAAAATTTCGAAGAATATCTGAAAGCATTTAAATATGGAATGCCTACCCATGGCGGATTTGGTTATGGAATTGAGCGCTTCCTAATGAGCTTTCTTAAATTGAAAAATATAAGAGAATGCATACTTTTTCCAAGAGATAGATACAGAATTAAACCTTAAGGCATAAATAATTTCCTCATTTGGAGAAGTATAAAATTTCTTATTCCATACAAACCCTGAAATTTGTGATATGCATTTTATATGCCTGTTTTCTCTCATCTTCAAATCTTATTAAAATCTCATTCCAACTAAAATTGATCTAACATATAAATTTTTAAAGTCCCGGCGGCCGGATTTGAACCAGCGACTTGCGGATTTCCGCGGCGGTGGGTTATAACCCAAGAGATGCAACTACAGTCCGCCACTCTACCAGTCTGAGTTACGCCGGGCAATAATATATAATACATTTTTTTAAATTTTTTGTTAGAAGAAATCGGTGAGGGTTTTATCTTTTCCATTTCTAAAGAGTGATTCAACAAATTTTTCTGAAAGCAAGATGCGCTGTTTTGTATAATTTGGTATATCAAATTCCTCTGCCAGTTTCTTTATAACTCCTAAATATTTCTTTATAGAACTTTCATGAACTGTTAGTAATAGCGTGCTTCCGCATTTTCCACATTTTCCAGTTAAAGTGATGCGGCGATATTTTGTATTACAATTTGTGCATCTGAACTGCTGTTTTGTGAAAGCTTTTAAATTTCCTGTTAAATCCGGAAGGAAATGTTTTTGAATTATTTTTGTAACAACATCTACTTCATCAACAGCCCTTATCTTTATTGCCAGATTTATCTGTGCCATTACCTTATCCTCCATGTTTTCATATAGCTTATATGAAGATGTTTTTGGAGCATTTGCTATGTTGCTTGTATCATGAGTAAATCCAAAAAATTTATACTCTTTTTCACTCCCAATTCTATTTGCAACTAAATCCATTTCCTTTTCAAGTTCTTTTGAATGAGCGTAAATATGAGTTTTTCTGTAGAATAGCAGAGGATAGGAACTTAAGACATCCAAACTCAATGCTTCCTTATCTATTTCACTTGGAGAAATTCTTGTTGCTATAACAAGTGGTAAGTCCATTTTTCCCCCTCTTTTTTCGGGTATATATTCTTTTGAGAAATTTATTAATACATCGGTAAGAAGCATCAATGAATCCTCATCACCATCGCAATTCCTCCTTTTTGCTGCATGGAAAAATGGATGGGCACAGCATACATTTAAGTCAATAAATCCAATTATTCTTCCAATGATTCCCGCTGATGTATGGGGGGATAAACCAACTACTAAGTGTCCTATTAAATCATCCAGACTATTTGCATTGTAATATGCATCAATTTCATAAATTTTTAAAAGCATTTCATCAATATATTTAGCAACTCTGAGAAAGTATTCTCCACATTTTTTTGAGGGTATAACATCCTGTGGCATCAGTTCAACAATTTGATTATCATTTACTAATTCATTTCCTTTATAATCATATTTATATCCTAACTCTCTAAGTTTTTCTACAGAAACACCTATTTCATATGGTTTAAAATGAGTTAATGGCATATTTGTCATATCGTATCTTATAGTTCCATCTTTAAAAACATAAACATCATATTTTGCTCTTATAATTCCTTTTTCTATGCATTCTGGAGTTTTACTTGAAGAGGATAAACCAATAACTCCCTTAACCTTCTTCATCTGTGTATTTATTCTTTTTTCGGATTTACTCAATTCCTCCTTAACATCTATTTCAAAATTTTTTATATTTCCCGTAAAATATGTATGCCCGCCGCACTCACATTTTGTTTTATAACCTATTCTTCCACAATTTTCACATCTCCTTTCTCCCAATTCAGCAATTATTTTCCCTGTTGTATTTAAAATCCTTTCCTTTCCCCCCTTCTCAATTCCTACAGGGAAGAGAACATGCGGGGCGGGCGACATTTTCCTTTCGGCGGATTTCTCGGGTCTTCCCATTCTTGCTCCTATTCTGTGAATTGCTTTAGGAATTATTTTTATTCCAAGAATTTCCTGAACAGCATCAATTGCCTCCTTTGAACTATTTTTAACTTCAAAAATTTTTCCATCAATCAATTCAAATCCGCAGCACTTGATAATTACATCTGCATATTTCTCTACAATATAGCCATCTCTTTCAAGATGAGTGACTCCAAGATTTAATAAAATTTCCTTTAATCTTTTATCTCTTTCAAGATATAACTTTCCATCATATCTTGCTTTTTTTATAAAATTTCTCAAAATCTGAAAATCATCCTTACTTATATCATGCCAGAAAAGATTATAGGAAGGATGGAGCGGGATTCCATATTCTCTCGATAATTCAATTGCTTTTTCAAAAGATATGCTTTCAAAACTCTCTATTCCATGCTTTATTTTTACCTCTTCAATATTTGTTTTTTCCTCAAGTTCTTTAATCCACCATTCATAGCAAAAACTTGCGGGAGGAAGAATTGAATTGTTCTCAAAAAATTCTCCAAAAGGTATTAAAATTTCTCCCAAATCAATTATTTCCCTAACATTTTTGGCAATTTTAACCGCTTCCTCAAGAGAATTCACCTGTATAAAATCCCCGTTATCAAGCAAAACCATCGGTCCTTCGATACTGTCGCAAGGAGTTGCAATCGTTCCCTTCCCCGGTCTTTCGGTCTTAAGCTGTGTCCCAACCGCAATAAATCCATCTAGCAAATACATGGTTGCAGGATGCATTGCTGTTGCCCCCAGCCCGCAACTTCTCGCCCTCCCATATCTGAGCCTGAAGCCACCCTTGCGAGATGGATGACTTATTACAGGGCGCCCACCAATCAGATCTTCAATATATCTTTTAGATGGTTCTATTTCCCTGTTCTCATCCACTTCTTTAGAAAAGTTTTTCAGGAAATTCCATCCTTCAAGATTTAATCTTGTAACATGTTTCATAAGCTTTGGTGCTTTAAGGCAGAGTCCTTCGGCTATTACAAGGCATGCCCCCCCTCTTATTCTATTTGTTTTTATTCTTGGCAAATCTCTTTTACCCATTACCTCATCCTTTTCAGTTGGCTCGCCATTTATACAGATAGGGCAATTTCTTATGATTAGTTCTATCTCCTCTGAGGATGGTAAATATTGCAAATGTGTTATTCTATCATAAAGAGGGATTTCTTCCTTATATCTTTCAACTTCATCATCAGTTGGCTTATATCTATCTACTCCTAATTTTCTTCTGACAACATCAGCAATTAATACACTCATTGCTTCTCCTGTTCCTCCGGCAGAGCGAATAGGTCCAGAAAAATAAAGGTCAACATATCTACTTCCATCAAAATTTTTTCCAATCTCAACAGATGATATTCCTTCTATGGGAGCAACTAAAACACCTTCTGTTAATATTGCGAGTCCGGTCCTTACCGCTTGCTCAATTATTTCTGCGTGACTTCCATTCATATTTTCGGCAATCTCAGTTGCTATCTGAATAGCAGTTTCCTCTCTTCCTTTTTCTTTCAAATATTTTCTTATTTTATGAGCTATCCCACTTGGACCAACAAGCTCTTCAACCCTGTCAGCAAGGTCCTTTGCAAAAGATATCTCTACTTCTTTTTTTGGATCATAACCTTTTTTCCTTGCTAAATTCGCTATTTCATAACATTCTCTTGCCTTATTTTCTATCCATCTAAAATATTCTTCCACAAAAAGAATAAAGAAGACATAAATTTAGTTTTTTATTTTTCAAATCGATATCTTCATATATATTTACAAATTAACCTTATAATGGATGAAGAAGTTGAGCAACGAATACCCTTGCCAAAAAAAAATGAAAAAGAAATGTTTGCTATTGTTGAACAGCACATGGGAGGGGGTAGATTAAAGATTGTTTGCGAGGACGGAAAATCAAGAATGGCAAGAATACCTGGAAAAATAAAGAAAAGAAAGTGGATAAAAACAGGGGATTTAATCATTGTCAAGGCATGGGATTTTCAGGATGAAAAAGCGGATGTAATATATCGCTACACCCCGACCCAGATAGTAAATCTTGATAGAAAAAATCTTATTCCCGATACCCTAAAAGGATTTTTATGAAAAAAATTGAAGAGCTAAGGAAAACAGAAGGAGAAGTTTTTGAAAAAACAACCCTCGATGCCCTTGCAAAATTGATGAATGACGGTTTTATTGATTATATTGATTTTCCAATTTCAACTGGAAAGGAGGGAAATGTTTTTAGAGGGGTATGTGGTGAAAGATTAATAGCAATCAAGATTTATAGGATAAATACTGCAACATTCAGAAGCATCTCAAAATATCTTATGTATGACCCACCTGAAAAAATTAAATTTGACAGAAGAAACATAATTTTTGCTTGGGCTAAAAAAGAATTTGGCAATCTTAAAAAATTGTATGAGGCTGGCGTGAGGGTGCCCGAACCAATAGCGATTGAGGAAAATGTAATTGTAATGGAGTATATAGGGAGCAAGGCGAAGCCAGCCCCATTGCTTAAAGATGCAAATATAAAAAATGCAGAGAAAATTTTTGAGAAAATAAAAAAATATCTCAAGCTTATGTATCAAAAAGCAAAACTTGTTCATGCCGATTTTTCTGAATATAATGTTCTAATTTATAGAAATAACCCAGTTATAATAGATGTGGGACAAACTGTTAAAAGAGAAAATCCGATGGCAATGGAATTTTTAAGGAGAGATGTATATAATATAGTAAAATTTTTTAAAAAATTCATTAATATAGAAGAGGAAGATACAATCTCTTACATAATTGGGTGATGAAGATGAAATATGTTAAAATTCCTATTGATAGGGTGGGTGTTTTAATTGGCAAGAACGGAGAAACAAAAAGCAGCATAGAGAGTTATGGATTAAAGCTTGAGGTTAACTCGAGCATAGGAGAAGTTAAAATAGAAAGTGAGGATAAGATAAGGGAGATGGAAGCAGAAAATGTTGTTGTTGCAATTGGAAGAGGATTTTCTCCAGAGAAAGCAATTCTTCTGTTTAATGAGGACTACTATCTTGAAATAATTGATATAAGAGATTGGGTTGGGAAAAAGGAAAATCATATAAGAAGGCTTGCTGGCAGAGTGATTGGAAAAAATGGAAGGGCAAGAGAAATTATAGAAGAATTAAGTGGAGCATATGTGAGCATTTATGGACACACAATTGGAATAATAGGGAAAATCGAGAATTTGCAGATTGCAAAAAAAGCAGTAGAGATGTTGCTTGAAGGAGCAAATCATTCAACAGTTTATAGATTTCTTGAAGAAGAAAATAGAAGAAGAAAGATGATGGAAATGCTCTGAATAGATATATTTTTTAATTATTAAAGGTATTCAATTATGTACCTCACGCCCGAGCAGGAAAAAATGCTTGATGGTGAAGAAGGGGAAATTGTCGCCAGGATGCTCCGCCTTCTTGTAAGGCTTGGAGAGGTTTATAAAGCGGAAAAAATGATTGAAGTTTCTTCAGCCCAGATTGCGGGTGTTTCATATAAATCAATAGAAGATGCTGGTCTCGAATTTCTTGAAGATATAGCAAAAGAAGCAAGGGTTAAAATTTTAACATATTTAAATCCAGCTGGCATGGATTTAGAAAAGTGGGAGGAAATGGGTATAAGCAAGGAGTTTGCTGAAAAACAGATGGCTATAATAAATGCCTTTAAAAAGATGGGAATTGTAATTTCTGCAACCTGCACACCATATCTTGCAGGAAATTTACCAAGATATCGCCAGCACATAGCATGGAGCGAGTCATCCGCTGTTTCATTTGCAAACTCGGTTATAGGGGCAAGAACAAACCGTGAAGGAGGTCCTTCCGCTCTTGCAGCAGCAATAACAGGTTTAACACCTTATTATGGCTTGCATTTAGATGAAAACAGGGAGCCAGATTTTATTATAGATGTAAAAGCAAATCTTTTGAACCCCACAGATTTTGCAGCACTGGGCTATCATGTAGGGGAAGAAATCAAGAATAAAATACCATATTTCAGGGGAATAAAAGATGCTGATGTAGATGATTTAAAGCAGATGGGGGCGGCGATGGCGGCTGCTGGCGCTGTCGCAATGTATCATGTTGAGGGGATTACACCCGAGGCAAATGAATATGAAATTAAGGGGAAGGAGAAAATTGAGGTGGGCAATGAAGATGTGGAAGAAGTTTATTCAAAATTGAGCAATAGCGGGGATGTGGATATAGTGATTTTCGGCTGCCCACACGCCTCCCTTAATGAAATAATAAAAATTGCAAAATTTTTAGGCAATAGGAAAGCTAAAAGAAATTTCTGGATATGCACTTCTCGAGCTGTTAAGGAAGTTGCGGAAAGAATGGGTATAAATGAGAAAATTGAGAAAGCTGGCGGAAAGATAATAGCAGATACATGCATGGTTGTTTCACCAATTGAAAAAATTTTTGAAAAAACTGGGGTGAATTCTGCAAAAGCGGCCCACTATCTACCAAGTTTTTGCAATCAAAAGGTTCTTTTTGCGAGAATGGAGGAATTAATATGAAAGGGAGGACAATATACCCGGGGAAAGTGAAGGGTGAGGCAATAGTGAGCAGGGAAGCATTCAGCTTTTATGGAGGTGTTGATACAAAAAGTGGAATAATAATTGACAAAAATAGCTCTCTATATGGAAAATGTATAAAGGATAAGATATTTGTTTTTCCTTGCGGAAGGGGTTCAACGGTTGGCTCGTATGTAATTTATGCTCTAAAAAGGAATGGAGTTGCTCCTAAGGCAATAATAAATAAGGAGACGGAAACAATAGTTGCAACTGGGGCAATAATTGCTGGCTTAGTATGCGTTGATGGAATTGATATAGATGCCATAGAAGATGGGGATATTGTTATAGTGGATGCAAAAGAAGAAGAAGCGGATGTGATAGTGGAAAAATGATTATCATAAAATTAGGAGGAAGTGTTATAAGTGATAAAGAAAAGCCATTCTCCTTCAATAAAAGAATTGTTGAGCAGATTGCAGATGAAATTAAGCCATTTTACCCAGAAAAAAAATTTTTGATTGTGCATGGCGGCGGGAGCTACGGCCATCCTCTGGCTAAAAAATATGGAATAAAGGGTGGATGGAGCAAGGAAAAGGCGGCGGGATTTTATAAGACGCATAGGGCAATGATGGAATTGAACATGAAAATAGTTGATATTTTTGTTGAAAAGGAATTGCCATCCTTTCCTGTTTGCCCTTCCTCAATTTTTATAGTCAAGGAGGGAGAGATTGTTGATGGCTATACAGAGATTATTGAAAAATTGATTGAAAAAGATTTTATTCCTTTCCTTTATGGAGATGTATCAATTTCAGTTGAAAGGGGAATCGATATTTTATCGGGAGATCAAATAGTGACATATCTTGCAAATAATTTTTCTGCTGAAAAAGTCATATTTTTGATGGATGTTGACGGAATTTATGATAGAAATCCAAGCGAAGGAGATGCGAAATTAATTGAATTAATTGATGAAAAAATTGAAATAAAGGCAAGTAAAGGATTTTTTGATGTTACTGGTGGAATAAAAAATAAGATTGAAGAAGCAATGAAAATTGATTGCGATGTTTATTTCATAAATGGAAAAATAAAAGGGAATTTAACAAAAGCGATTAAGGGAGAAAAAGTTGGAACAGTAAAATTTAAATGATAAAGGATATAACTTTATGGGAAGCGTAAAGGATTTGAGAATTATTGAAGAAGCAAAAGAAAAGCCTGGGATTGCTGAATTCATATTTTCAGACCGCTATTCAGTTTTTGATTGGGGTGAAATGCCAGATTTAATAGAAAATAAGGGCAAGTCACTCTGCTTAATTGGAGCATATTTTTTTGAAAAAATGAATAAAAATGGAATAAAAAATCATTATGTTGGAGTTGTTGAGGATGAAAAAATAAAAAGTATAAAAGAAATTAAAGAAGCAACAAACAGGATGAGAATAAAAATTTTAAGAGTTATTAAGCCAAGAATATGCGGGAAAGAATATGATTATTCAGTTTATTCAAAAGAAAAATCAAATTTTCTTATACCTGTTGAAGTAATATACAGAAATTTTATAGCAGAAGGCTCAAGTTTTCTTAAGAGGTTGAGGGAAGGAAAAATAAATCTTGCTGAATATGGTTTAAAAAAAGTGGAGGCAAATCAAAAGCTTGATCAGCCAATATATGAATTTTCTACAAAGCTTGAAGAAATTGATAGATATATAAGCAGGGAAGAAGTAAAAAGAATTGCTATGTTAAGCAATGAAGAAATAGAGGAAATTATAGAAATTTCAGAAAAAATAAATGGGATGATAAGCAGGGAAGTGGAAAAAACTGGAGCAAGAAATGAAGATGGAAAAATTGAATTCGGTTTTGATGAAGAAAGAAATATTATTGTTGTTGATGTTGTTGGCACACCAGATGAATGCAGATTTACAATAAATGGCATACCGATAAGCAAGGAAATTGCAAGAATTTATTATAGAAAAACAGAATGGTATAAAGAAATAGAGGAAGCAAAGAAAATTGATGCAATAGATTGGAGGCGAAAGGTCACTCAGCCGCCGTTCCTGCCTCCCATACTCAGGGAAAGCATTTCGTCGATTTATCAATCTTTATGCAATGAAATAACAGGGAGAAGATTTTTTAAAGTGAAGTCATTTGGAGAGATAATAGCTGAAATTAAGGAGCTTTTAAATGAAGGATAAAAATATAGTTTTGATTATAACATGTTTTTCATCTTTTCTTGTTCCATTTACAAGTTCATCAATTAACATAGCCCTTCCCTCTATAGGAAGAGATTTTGGCGTTGATTCAATTTTTCTTGGATGGATTACAACATCCTATATACTGGCGACAGCTGTCCTTCTTTTGCCATTTGGCAAAATTGGAGATATTTATGGAAGAATTAAAATTTTTTTATACGGGATAATAATTTTTGCAGTTGCATCTTTTCTATCAATGATTTCCTTTTTGCCATATCTTTTTTTAATTTTAAGAATAATTCATGCAATAGGAAGTGCAATGATTTTCTCAAATGGAATCGCAATTTTATCTTCATTTTTTAGGGAAGAAAGAGGGAAAGCACTTGGCATAAATGCGTCATTTACCTATGCGGGACTTTCAAGCGGCCCATTTATAGGGGGATTTTTAACAAGTTATTTTGGATGGAGAAGCATATTTCTCCTCATGATTTTCATTTGTATTTTAATAATTTTTTTCCTCAGCAGATTTAAATATGAATTTTCTGGTAATTATGAGAAATTTGATTATTTTGGCTCATTTCTCTCAGGAGCATCTATAATCTCTATTATATGCGCCCTTTCAATAATTGATTCAATAAGAGGAATAATAATTGCAATTTTCTCTTTTTTACTTTTTATATTTTTCATTTTTTGGGAGAGCAAGATGAAAAATCCATTGATAAACCCTTCAATTTTTGGAAAAAATATTGTATTTGTTTTTTCAAATTTAACGGCATTAATTCATTATACTGCCACAGCATCATTAACATTTTTTATGAGCCTTTATCTTCAAAATATAAAAAACTATTCAGCGAGCTTTGCTGGATTAGTTCTTGTGTCTCAGCCGATTTTTCAGGCAATTTTTTCTCCAACTGCTGGAAAATTATCTGATAGAATAGATGCAAAAATAATTGCATCATTGGGTATAGGATTAACTGCTCTTGGCATTTTTTTACTAGCTTTATATATCAGAAATGATCCAGGTTTAATAATAATAGTTGTAATTCTCTCATTAATAGGATTTGGTTTTGCATTTTTTTCTTCTCCAAATACAAATGCAATAATGGCAAGTGTTGAAGGAAAAGAATATGGAATTGCATCTGCTACACTTGCTACAATGCGCACGATTGGTCAATCCGCAAGCATGGGAATTGCAATATTGCTCACAAAAAATTATTCTTTTGTTGATGCAATGGAAAAAGCATTCATAATTTCAGCGATTTTATGCATCATTGGAATATTCACATCAATTGCAAGAGGTAGAAATAATTATAAATAATTTAAATAATTAATGGGAAGATGAAAAATAGAAAAAAGGAGCACCTTGAAATAGTAATGGAAAAGGATGTCATGCATTCTTATAACTATTGGGATGATTTCATGCTGATTCATGATGCATTACCTGAGATAAATATTGATGAAATAGATCTTTCAACAGAAATTTTCGGAAAAAAGCTTTCAATGCCGATAATAATTGCAGGAATGACGGGTGGCTTCGAGGAGGCGAAGGAAATAAATAGAAAAATAGCGATGGTTGCGGAAAAATTTGGCGTTGGCATGGGCGTCGGCTCGCAGAGGGCGGGGCTTGAAAACAGGGAAGTTGTTGAAAGCTACAGTGTGGTGAAAAATTATCGTGTGCCTTTGAGAATTGCAAATGTTGGAGCTCCTCAACTGCTTGAATGGAATAATGTAATAGAGAAAGCGAATGAGGCTATAGAGATGATAGATGCGGATGTGCTTGCAATACATTTGAATTTTTTGCAGGAAGTTATTCAACCAGAAGGAGATAGAAATGCAAAGGGATGCGTTAGGATGATAAAGGAAGTTTCTTCCTCAGTTGATAAGCCAGTTATTGTTAAGGAAACAGGGGCTGGAATAAGCAGGAAGGTTGTTGAGAAATTACTAGATACTGATATAGTTGGAATAGATATTGGAGGGGCTGGAGGAACATCTTTTTCAGCTGTTGAAAGCTATAGGGCAAAAAAAATCAGAAACAGGATACAGGAGGAGATAGGGAAAATATTCTGGGACTGGGGAATTCCCGCTCCTTATTGCTTGATTGAAATAGCGGAGATATGCAAAAATGCTGGAATTGAAATAGTTGCTACTGGAGGAATAAGGCATGGACTTGATGTCGCAAAATCAATAGCACTTGGCGCAGATTGTGCGGGTGTTGCAAGTGCTATTTTAAAAAGCAAATCAATGGACGAAAAAATGGAAATTTTTAAGAAATCTCTTCTTTTTTCAATGTTTCTTACGGGGTGCAAAAATATTAAGGAGCTTAGGGAGGTTGAGATATGGACTATTTAGAGGAAATAAGAGATGCTATTGATAAAGGAATAGAAAATTATCTCTATGAAATTGAGCCAAAAAATTTGTATAATGCGGTAAAGCATCTGCCCTTCGCGGGGGGGAAAAGATTGCGCCCGATAATTGCCTTTATTGCCTGCGAAGCGGTGGGTGGGGATGGAATGAATACAATTCCTTTTGGAGTTGCTCTTGAACTAATTCATACTTTTACCCTTATACATGATGATATAATGGATAAGGATGAGGAAAGGCGGGGCAAACCAACCGTTCATAAAATATTTGGAGAAAATACAGCAATTCTTGCGGGGGATGCTCTTTTTGCAAAATCTTTTGAAATAGCAAGCTATATAGAAAATGATAAAATTGCAAAGAGAATTTTAAGAAATCTTGCAATTATGGCAAAAGAAATATGCGAGGGACAGGATATGGATATGAGTTTTGAAAAAGAAGAATATGTTGATGAAAAAAAATTTCTTAAAATGATTGAAAAGAAAACAGCAAAAATGTTTGAACATGCGGCAATGGGAGGAGCAATCATTGGAATGGCTAAAGAAATAGATATAGAAGCATTAAGAAATTATGGTCTAAATCTTGGAATGGCATTTCAGATATGGGATGATTGTCTTGATGTAATTGGGAAAGACATAGGAAAGCCAGTTGGAAGTGATATAAGGAGGGGTAAGAAAACAATTCTTTATATATATGGATATAAAAAAGATAGGGAAAAATTGCTTAAAAATTATGGGAAGGAAAGCAATGAAGAAATTAAAAAAGTAATATCATTTTTTGAAGAAGTAGGGGCAATAGATTATGCAAAAAATATGGCTTTTGAATATGCAGAGAAGGCAAAAAAGGCGATAGAGAAAATTAAGGATAGCGAAGAAAAGAAGAAGTTAATTGAAATTGCTGAATTTGCGGTAAAAAGGGAAAAATGAAGATAGAGGATATTGCAAGAAAACATGCTTTAATAAATGCATTGAAATTTGGCAAAGCAGATTTAAAAGCAGTTATTGGGAAGGTAATTGCTGAAACTAATGCTGATGCAAAAGAAGTAATACCTGTTGTAAGGAGAGTTATTGAGGAAATAAATAAACTTAGTGTTGAAGAAATAAGAGAAGAATGCGAAAAAATTGGCATTGAGGAAATAAAAAAAGAGAAGGAAGAAAAAAAGCTTCCACCATTGCCATTTGCTAAGAAAGGGGAAGTTATTACCCGCTTTCCGCCAGAGCCAAATGGCTACCTCCATATTGGGCATGCGAAGGCAGCTCTTATTGATTATGAGTATGCTAGGATTTATGATGGGATATTTATTCTTCGCTTCGATGACACGAATCCTGTAAATGAAAGGAAGGAATTTTATGAAGCTCAGAAAGAAGATTTGAAATGGCTTGGGATAGAATGGGACAAAGAATACAGGACTTCTGATAATTTACCAAAGCACTATGAGTTGATTAAAAAAATGCTTGATGAGGGGAATGCATATGTATGCACATGCAGTGAAGAAAAAGTGAGGGAAAATAGGGCAAATGGAAGGGAATGTGAATGCAGAAATAAAAATTTTTCATGGGAAGATTTTAAGTTAATGGAGGAAGGAGAGGCAACTATAAGGTTAAAAGGAGATATGAAATCATTTAATACAGCAATGCGAGACCCAGTTTTATTCCGCATAATAGAGCATCCCCATCCAATTCATGGAAAAAGATTTAGGATATGGCCTACATATGATTTTTATGGAGCGGTTGAGGATTCTTTATCAGGAGTTACTCATCCTTTTAGAAGCAAGGAATATGAACTAAGGGATGAGGTATATTTCTACATACTTGATTGCTTGGGTTTAAGAAAGCCATATTTAATGGAATTTTCACGCCTTGAGATAAAGGGAATGCCTGTTTCAAAAAGAAAGATAAAACCACTGATAGAAAATAAAGTTGTTATGGGGTGGGATGACCCACGCCTGCCAACTCTTATTGGTTTAAAAAGGCGTGGCATACTGGCAGAGAGCATAAAAGAATTTGTTCTTTCTCAGGGAATATCAAAATCTGAGGCAATGGTTGTTTTTGAGAACATAGAGGCAATAAATAGAAAAAATTTGGATGCAAAAGCAAAAAGATATTTTTTTGTTCCAGAGCCAGTAAAACTTATTGTTGAAGATGGAATTGAAAAAGAAGTTGAGCTGAGAAATCATCCGTCCATCGATATGGGTAAAAGGAAAATATTTGTTGGCAAAGTATTTTATATTCCCAAGGAAGATGTTTTAAAAATAAAAGAAGGAAATTTAATAAGGCTAAAAGATTTGTATAATGTAAAAATAGAGAAAAAGAATTCATACCTGTATGGGAAATTTGCGGGAGAAAATATAATTGAAGGAGTGGAAAAAATACAATGGGTAGGCGAGGATAAGATAGAACTGAAAGTAATTGTTCCCCTTCTGCCATTTAAAAATGATGAATTTGATGAAAATAGCTTAAAAATAATTAATGGATATGCAGAAAAAAATGTGGAAAAGATTGAAGATGGAGAAATTGTTCAATTTGAAAGATTTGGATTTGTAAGGATTGAAAGGAGAGATGGAATAACTGGCATTTTTTCTCATAAATAATTATGCCTTCTTAAGATATATTTCAAATTCTGCTCTTTTTGCATCTTTAAGAATTATCTTTCCTCCATATCCTTCAACAATAATTTTTGAGAGATGCAAGCCCAAGCCGCTTCCCTTGCTTTCCTTCCCTTTTGCCCCAAGCTCAAATATTCTTTTTGCAACATCCTCGCTTATTCCCTTTCCATCATCTCTTATTCTTACAATATAGTAATCATTTTCTTCATCAATATCTATTTCAATATTCTTGCAGTTTGAATGAATTATTGAATTCTCTATGAAATTTGAGAATATATTTTCAAGCAATTCATCAGCGATAACAAAAGCCATCTTTTTCTTAAAAGAAATTTTTATTCCTTTTTCTTCAGCAATATTTTTATGAAATTCTATACTCCTTTCTATTGCATCATCCAAACTAATTTTTTTGAGTTCTCTTTCTCCAATTCTCCCTACTATGCTTAACTTGTAGAGAAGTTTTTGGGATTGCATAATGTTTTCATATGCTTTATCAAGCAAATTTTTCTGCTCTTCGCTTAAATCACTTTCTCCGAGCAATTCTAAACAACCAGCAGCTATCTGATTTCTATTTCCTATATCATGCCTTATGAGGGAGTTATACATATCAAGCAATCTTCTTGTTTCCTTCAGTTCAGTTATATCCTTTATTATCCCCTGATAATATATCTTATTATCTTTTTCAATTTTTATTGCAGAAACGAGGCAATCAATTATTTTTCCATCCTTCCTTTTCAATCTAACTTCATAATTTTTTAAAAACCCTCTTTTGGCAATTTCTTTCTTGAATTTTTCCCTATCCTCACTCTTTTCATAAATTTCATCAATATTTATCTTAAAAATTTCATCTCTACTATAGCCGAGAAGTTTTAATCCAGCATTATTTATATCAACAAATTTTCCTTCATAAGTAGAAATATAGATTGCATCCATTGATTCATCAAAAATTCCTCTATACTTTTCTTCAGATTCTTTAAGAGATTTGCTGTATATGCTCAATTCCTCCATCATTCTATTGAAATCTCTTGAAAGCGCTGATATTTCATCATTTCCACCTGTTTTTGCCCTTATATCAAGATTTCCCTTGCTTGCTTCCCTTGTAACATTTCTTAAATCCTCAAGCGATTTAGTTAAATTTTTTGAAAGAACAAGAGAAGTAATTATAACCGCCGCCAAAACACAAAAAAACATCCCCAAATATTCTCTTGTCCTAGCAGAAACAATTTGAGTAATGACTTTTTCCTGTAAGAGAAAAATCAGGGAGCCCTTCATTTCTTCAATTGGATGAGAGAAAGCATAGTATTTTTCACCATTCATTTCTATAATTTTCATTCCAGCTGATGAATTTTTTATAAAATCTCCAATTTCTTTAAGCCCACTTATGTTAAAAATATTCTCTTCCTCAAAAGTTTCATTCCATTTCCTACCCATCTCGCTATATTCAGGATGAACTAAAATATCGCCATCTTCTTCCACAAGAATTGCATATCCATATCCTGCAAAATTTATATCAAGTATATTGTCCCTTATATTCTCAAGTAGCAAATCCGCGCCAGCCACCCCGACAAATTCACCATTTACAAGCACTGGCGTAGAAATTGTTGTTGTTAATTTTCCAGTATTTGCATCTATATATAGAGGGCTCCATAATGTTGAATTATTTTCTTTTGCAGATATATACCATATTCTTTTCCTGTAATCAAACCTTTCACCTGTCTCATTAGATATCTCTTCTAGTTTTTTTGTAAAGTTGCTATCGCTTAAAAAGCATAAACCATTCTCCATTCCAAAATATACAAGAGTTATATTTTCATCTCTTTCCATTAATTCAAATGCCTGTTTTATAAATTCAAAATTTTTAATTTCCTCGCTATCATAACTTCCATTTACACTCCATATATAGGATAAGTTGTAATATTTTCCTTTCCCCCAGTTTTCCTCTATTAACTTAACTACATTTTCCAATTTATTTCTAAAATACTTAAAAATAAAATCATAAAATTCAGATTTTGATTCAACAAGAGTTGCTATGTTTTTTTCCGCTTGCGCCCTCATTTCTTGCCCACTTCTTTCAGAGAGGATATAGGGTAGTATTATAAGTGGTATAATTGAAATTGCAAGCATGATAATTGTTATCTTGTATCTAAATTTCACAGGAATATATCAGAAAAATATTAAAAACTTATTCATTTTTTCAGTATGAAATGGAAGAGCATAAAAAAAATTCTGCCTTTTTTTGGCTTAATTCTATTTTTTTACATTGTTTATGATGCTGGAATTAATGAAATTTTTGAAATTTTTAAAAAAGTTTCTCCTCTAGCTATTTTAATATCCTCAATCCTTTTTATTCCTCGCTTTTTTATAAGCACTTATAAATGGATGCTGATATGCAGGAAGCAGGCAATAGAAACAAGATATCTTTATTTAATTAAAATAAATCTTATAGGTCTTTTTTATGGAAGCGTAACACCTCTCTGGATAGGAGATTACATAAGGGCTCCTTATTTAATGGAAGAAAGCAAAAGACCCATTCATGCATGCATTATAAATGTTTTCATTGACCAGATTATTGAGTTAGCATCCCTCATTTTTTTAGCTCTTTTTAGCTCAATCCTTATTTACAGAAAATTTCCTTATTTCCTTCCCATATTTTTCTCAATTTCTTTAATAATTTTATTTCTTTATTTCATATTCAAGGAAAAAAGCAAAAAAATATTATCTTTTTTCAAATTTGTAATACCAGAGAAATTTTCCTCATGGATTTCTCCAGATTACATTTATAATTTTCCATCCATATCTTTTTTCCTTTTAACAATTTTTATAGAAATTTTAAGTTATTTAATCATGTTTCTCCAGATATATATAATTTCATTTTCCCTCAATATTTCGATTCCATTTCTTGATTTCGTTTTAATATATTCAGTTGCTTCATTAGTAGGAATAATTCCAGTAACCATTGCTGGGTTTGGAACAAGGGAAAGTGTTCTTATATACTTCTTTTCTTTTTATGGAATTGATAGCGCATCTGTAATAGCTCTTTCTTTAAGCGGGTATATAATAACAATACTTATTCCCGCTCTTTTTGGTGGAATTTTTTCAATCAGAAAAAATTTAAAAGTAGATTGATTTTTTATTATGAAAAAATTGGTTGCAATGCTTATAATTTTAACAATTTTTCCATTTAAATTTAAAAGCCATAGCATAAATAGCGATGAAGGAGATGAATGGCTAACCAATGCAAGAATTTTAACTCCATATTCCTACAATCTTTCATGGGAGGATGCAATTAAAAAAGCTGTTGAAAACAATGCAAATGTTATTCTTGATTGGGCAGGCTTCAGCGATACATATCAAGGAAGAATATTGAATATAAATGAATCAATAGAAGAATTGAAGGAAAAGACAAATTTCATTCACTCAAATTTTCCAGGAATAAAATATGTTGTATATGTAGCACCTCTTGAAATGCAGACAATTGATAGCGACATGAATGAAGATGGAAAAGACGATGATGGAAAAAACAGCGCATATACAGATCATCCTGAATGGCTCCAGGTTGGAAAAGATGCAAGGAAGGCGGTTTTTTACGGCTGCCTGCCTGGCATGCCCTTCTGGGTGGATGAAAAAAGTGAGGATGTATGGCTTAGCCCGAGTAATAGAGAATATAAAAATATTGTATTAAATATAGCAAAAGAAATAGCAAATTTTGTTGATGGCGTATGGCTTGATGTTCCTCATTTATGTTTTGAATTTGGTGATGTATGGAAGGAGCAATGGTGCAGTCTTGATGAAGCAAGCATGAAAGATTTTTATAATGACACCGGCTTCATTCTTTCTCCTCCCCTTTCCCCAGATTGGAATAATTCCTCATGGCTTGCATTTGTTAAATGGAGATATAAACAAATAAACGATTTCGTAGGAGATTTTAATAAAGCGCTGAAGGAAGTAAATCCCAACTGCAAGCTAATTGTTGAGACATCTTCTTCAACTGTTTCATCTACTCAGCACGGAGTTGATTTAGAATTGCTTAATGGGGCATGCGATGCTATTTGCCATGAATACGGTGGTCCTTTTGAGGATTTGCAATACTATGGATGGATATATATGCTCGCTCATCTAAAATTATGGCATGATATTGACAAAAACTATTCATTTCTTCTTTCATATGTTGATGGAAATAATTTAAATCTTCTAAAATTCCACGCCGGAATAATTTTAGCATCATGCTATGATAACTATTATGCTTCTGGGGATGAAACAATGTCTGGGTATATCAATGAAAATTTCTTAAAAGAATTATTTAGATGGCTTAGCAATAATGATGATTATTTTTGTGGATGGAAAAATAATCCAGAAATTGCCCTAATTTTTTCAAGAAATACGCTTGATTATGCAGATAAAGGAAGCTGGGAAGGTTATGCATATCATGATGAAATTACTGGTTCAATAATGATGCTAATTCAATCAAACATACAATTTAAAGTGATAGATGAAAGAAATTTAGAAGAAATAAAAAAGTATAAGGCAGTTATTTTACCAGAATTTTCGTGCATGTCAGAAGAGCAAGCAAATATTTTAAGAGAATATGTTATGAATGGAGGAATTCTAATATCAACACATGAAACATCTCTTTATAATGAATATGGAATTAGAAGAGAAAATTTCCTTCTGAATGATTTATTTGGAGTTAATTTATCAGATATCGAAGAAAAAATTTACTTAAATGAATATGGAAAAGGAAAATCAATTTTTTATCCTTTGCCAGTTGGAAGATATTATATATGGGAGGCAAATCCATGGGAAGAAGAAGGAAATGAAATTGAGGCAGAGAAATGGAGGGGAAAATTCTTAGAATTAATTGAAAAAGCAAATGCCCCTCAGGATTTTGAAATATCGGGAAATGCTGTTGCTTTTAAATATGAAAAAGATGGAAGAGAAGAAATTAGGATAATAAATTTTGGTGGGTTAGAAGAAATTAGGATAAAAGGAAAAATAAAAGATGTAAAAATTTTGAATTTTATGGAGGAAATCATAGATGTTGAATTTTATGAAAATGGAAATGAAACTATAGTATATGGAAATTTCTCAAATCAATGCACTATTTTATATTCAAAAGATGAAGAGCTTTTCGTTGAAATTTTAAAACCATCAAAGGGTAAAATATATTTTATGGATAGAGAAATTGCAATAATAAATTCCGAAAAAGCAATAATAATAGGAAAAATTTATGTAGAAGTTACTACAAATGGAAATAAGGTTGAATTTTATTTGAATGATAAAATTGAATTTATTGATTATTCTCCTCCATTTGAATGGCTTCTTAGCAAAAATTGCTTTGGAAATTATGAAATAAAGGCAATATCTTATTTAAACGGGAGAAGTAAAGAAGATAGTTTATCAGCATTTATTCTTCAAATATCCTTTTAATCATCCATTCAGCATTGAATGGTATCTGGTCTTCATATCTCTGCCCAGTCCCTATGAAGTAGAGTGGCTTCTTTATTGAATATGCTATTGATATCGATGCCCCTCCTTTTGCATCCGCATCTACTTTTGATAATATCACCCCATCTATCCCAACTGCTTCATTAAATTTTCTTGCCTGCTCTATTGCATCATTTCCAACAAGTGCATCACCAACAAAAATTGTCATGTGCGGCTTTGCAACTCTCTTTATTTTCTTCATTTCCTCCATTAGATTTATATTTGTCTGCATTCTCCCAGCAGTGTCGATTAAAACAAAATCTTTGTGCCTCGCTTTTGCATGCCCTATCGCATCATACGCAACAGCAGCAGGATCGGCGCCAAAATCATGCTTTATCAACTTTGCTCCTACTTGCAAGGCATGCCTTTCAAGTTGCTCAATTGCGCCAGCCCTGAAAGTATCGCATGCCGCAATTACACAGCTGTAACCCATATTCTTCAACTGCCAAGCAAGTTTTGCTATTGCTGTTGTTTTTCCTGAGCCATTTACCCCAACAAATAAAATTATCACTGGTTTCTCAAATTTTTTAATTTCTTCAAAAAAATTTCCCTCGCTATTTTTCAATATCTTGTATATCGCATCTTCAATTATTTTACTCACTTCCTCCTTTGCCTCTTTCCTTGATAGACCGACCAAATTCCCTTTTATTTCTCTTTTAATTTCTTCTATAACTTCAAAAGCAACATCTGCCTCAATTAGCTCAATTTCAACCTGCCATAGCAATTCATCTACTTTCTTCTCACTTACTCCAAATAATCCCTTCTTTTTTTCTTCTTCAATAACTTCTTCTGCTTTCTTTAACTTTTTTTTAAGAAACTGGAACATCTTCTTTTTTAATCTTCTTTGAAATTTCGTTCATCCTGTCGCTCAATTCTTCCGCAAGATTTATCAATTTTTCCTCGCTCTTCATCAATTCCTCTATTTTTTTATTCAGAAAATCAATCGCTCCATTTGTTGATTTCTCTATAAATACCTTATCTCCTATACTCAATATAACCTTCTTTGTATTCTTTAGCGTTGTATATGCAAAAACATTTCCACCTATTGGCATAAGAATTTCCTTTCCTTCTTCCATTGATGCCATCTCTTGCAATGTTTCAATAGTCCTCCTGTATTCATTTATCATTCTTTCAATTACATCAATCTGTGCATATGTATTTTCAATTTCCTCCTGATGTCTCTGCAATAAATATATATTTTTTCTTAATTCTTCATCATTCATTCTTCCTATATCAATTTCTAATATATTTCATTTTCCGAAAGATGAAGTGCCTCTTCAATCCTCCCCATCTCAATTCCAGTTGTTTCGCTCCCAACAATTGCGCCATGCTCATTCGCAACAGCCCCCGCCCCCACAAATGGCATCCCGTGATTTACTGTGCCTATTTCCACCTCAACTCCAAGAACCTGCTCAATCAATTTTTTTTCCTCTTCCTTTATTTTTGGATGACATAAAACACCCTTATTTGTTGCTATCCCCAGCATTCCGACGGTATTGAGCCCAGCTATTGTTCCTTTCCTTACTTCCACTTTCATAATTTTTTCCAATTTTTTTATTGTGCTGTCCCCAATTAAAGGATGAACAATTGCTCCATAATCATTTGCAAGTATGTTATTTCCAGCAGCATTGAACTTATCTTTTAAAATAAATATTTCTCCATCGAATTTATCTTTGATTATTTCAATTTCTTCTTTTTCAATAAAATCCGTTACAACAATTGCATTTGAATTTATAACTGCAAGCGAGCCAATAATTGTGCTGCTTCCTATTGTTAATTCAAAAGCCTTTACTTTGAGAATTTTCTCAATATCGTTCTTTGTTTTTTCTGGAAGGAAAGGTTGAACAAAAGCTATTGAATTATTAACCCTGCAGTAAATACCTAAATATGGATTTCCATTAAAATCAATCTTTTTCAGCATGGCTCTGGTTTTCCTCCTCTGCTTTCTTTACATCTTCCTCTTTTTTCTCTTCCTTCTCTTCCTCTTTTTCCTTACTTTCCTCCTCCTTTTTTATTTCTTTTTCCTTCTTTTCCTTTTTAATTTCCTCAATCTTAACTTCTGCCTCGGGCGTATAAGCCCATATAATATCATCAATTTTAACAACCTTCAGCCTTATTTTACTTGGAGGATTTTTTATTCCTCTTTCCCATACAAGTTCATTTACACTCTTGTCTATCTTGATATTATCACTTTTTGTGTGTCTTTTCAAAAATTCCTTTATTTCCCTTACCGCAATTTTAGCCCTCTTGCTTCTGGGAGAATTTTTTGTTTTAATTATTGGCACTGTATAAATTTTCTCTTCCATAAAATCACCTCTTTAAATTGTTTCTCCTCCAGTATCTCCTCTTCGGATGCTGTAAAAATCTTCTGCTCGTTCTTATTATTATCCATGCCGGCACGCGCCTATTGCTTTTTGTTTCCTTCATCAATCTCCTTTTTCTAGCCGCTGGCTTGTTTCTTGCCATTTTATAACCTCCTTATTCTTATCTCTTTTTTCTTTGGCATGAGATGGGATATCAAAACTTTTAAAACCTCGTCATTTATCCTATTTTTTATTTTACCCATCTGATATAATCTTATAATCTGATTTTCTATATATTCTGCCTCTTCCGGCTTTGCCATCCTTATTCTTTCCAATCTTGCTCTTGCCTCCGCATCAAGCAAAAATTTAAGTATATTCCTTTTTTGGGCTTCCCATATCTCTCTTTCAATTTGCCTTTTCTGCTCTTCTTCTGCCTCGCGCTGCATTTGCTCTATCATTCTTCTTTTTATTTCTTCTGTTTCATCCATTATAAATCACTCCTTATTTACTATATAAGTTTTCCTATTTCAGTCGCAAGTTCATGAGCGGTATTATCAACGAGTGATTGTCCTTTGGCGGTGATTTTTCTTCCTTTTCCTTTTATCTGCTCAACAAGCCCGATTTCTTCAAGCTGGTGAAGTGCTTTCCTTACTATTGAACCACTTCCCTTTACATGTTTATATGGAGCATTTCTCCTGTCCCTCCTCCCTCCATAGAAGCCCCTCAAGCGAGATGTTCCAATGGGCCCGCGCATATAAATTTTTCTAAGAATGGCAGCAACTCTCACATACCACCAGTCTGGATTTTCAGGCGGTCTTTCCTTATGCATTCCAGTCTTTACCCATTTAGCCCATTCAGGTGGCTGTATTTTGAAATCATTCTTTAGCTTTTCCGCTAACCTTTTTATTAACGGCTCCGCAGGCACATCATATGCTGTAGTCATTGAAAAAGCAATAAAGAAGGAATATAAAAATGTAACTTATTAGGCACACCACCAATTTAGAGTTGATGAAATGTTAAAACTTCGTGGGAGAATATTGAACTTCTGCAACAACACAACTCCCAGCTAGCGTCACACTATTTTTTATCCAATTCTTGCTTGATATCTCGCTCAACTTCCAGTGAGGTTTGAGATAGTTATGTAAGAAAGTATAGCCAAAGATTGTATCCCTCAGCCATGCTAACAGTCGAGCAATTCTCCTTGTTCTTTTAACCAAGTACTGTTTAGCTCCTCTGAGAGATGAGTTCAGGTTCTCTATGAGTGCTGGACTTATGGTTTTACCGCTGACACCAAACAATCCATAGGTGTAGAACCGTCCTGTCTTTTATACCCAAGTATTTGTTGATAAACTTTTCACAAAATTGATACCCATTTATAAGAACCAGCTTAACCCTTCCTCTAAACCGTTTCAATTTCTTGAACATTTGTTCAAGAGTTTCATCGTCTCTTTTACCTATAAAAAAATCTATGATGAACTTGTTTTTAGGATAATATGCTAGCCAACCATAGAACTTCTTTTCACTCTGCAATTTGATATGTGTTTCATCGACCTCTATAACTTCTGGTATATAATCTGATGGAATAAGGGCATAATCCTTGAACTTCTGAAACTGTAAGAAAAACTGTTTGAGTATCTCCTCATCGCTTAATCTTCCCCTGTAGAACAATGCTCCATACTTCTGGTTGAATATCTTTCTACAGTGTTGTATCTATACCTCTTTAACTTATTCCTTTGAAAACCATACTTTACCAACAATCTCCTTCTGCACCCCTTCCATCAAAAGAGAAATACATTGACCCTTTATAAATCAACTCCACTGATGGGTGCTCTTATTGTTAATTCTCCTTCAAAATTAGTGCATTTCTTAAGATTTTCTTTTTCAAATCTATGGAAAAAGATTTGGAATGGATGACTACAGCAAAAGAAATTAATATATGTTTTATTATCAAAAGTGATGGAAATGAATGAAGTTATGCTTAGGGTTGCTGAAGGATTAAGCCAGGATGTAGGGGCAGGAAGAGCAAGGCTTGATACTGAAACAAGAATGAAGCTTAATGTTGCCCCTGGAGATATAATTGAAATAGAGGGAGGAAGAAAAACTGGCGCAGTTGTATGGCGCGCCCGCCCTGTTGATGAGGGAAAGGGAATAATAAGGATTGATAATCTTACGAGGAAAAATGCAAGGGTCGGGATAGGAGATAAGGTAATAGTGAGGAAGGGTGAAGTTAAGGTTGCGAGCCAGGTTGTTATCGCCCCAGCAATTTCTCAAAGTCAGAGGATACAATTTGGGCATGGAATAGAAAGTATAGTTAAGAGAGGACTTTATAAGCGCCCCCTTACTGCTGGAGACACAATAATTGTCCCTGGAATTGCTCTATTTGGAAATTCTCTACCATTTGGTGTTGTTAAAACAGAGCCAAAAGGATTGGTTGTGATAGGTGATGAAACAAGTGTAGTAGTTAAAGAAGAGCCAATAAAGGAAGAATTACTCAAATTGCCGCAGATAAGCTATGAAGACATCGGTGGGCTTGATGAAGAAATAATGAAAATAAGAGAAATGATAGAATTGCCATTGAAGCATCCAGAACTTTTTGAAAGGCTTGGAATAGACCCTCCAAAAGGAGTATTGCTTTATGGGCCACCAGGCACTGGCAAGACATTGATTGCGAAGGCAGTTGCCAACGAATCTGGAGCAAGTTTCTTTACCATAAATGGTCCAGAAATAATGAGCAAATTTTATGGGCAAAGCGAAGAAAATTTGAGGAGAACATTTGAGGAGGCTGAGAAAAATGCTCCTTCTATAATTTTTATTGATGAAATAGATGCAATCGCTCCTAAAAGAGAGGAAGTGCATGGTGAGGTGGAGAGAAGAGTTGTTTCTCAATTGCTTACACTTATGGACGGGCTAAAGGGAAGAGGAAAGGTAATAGTTATAGGTGCAACAAACAGACCAGATTCTCTTGACCCTGCTTTAAGGCGTCCTGGAAGATTTGATAGAGAAATAGAGATAGGCGTGCCAGACAGGGATGGAAGGAAGGAAATCCTTCAGATTCATACCCGTGGTATGCCTCTTGCTGAAGATGTAAATCTTGACGCTCTTGCAGATGTAACCCACGGGTTTGTTGGCGCTGATTTGGCAGCACTTGCGAGGGAGGCGGCGATGAATGCGCTGCGGAGATATTTGCCAGAGATAGAACTTGACAAGCCAATTCCTACTGAAATTCTTGAAAGAATGGTTGTTACAATGAATGATTTCAAAGAAGCACTTAAAATGATTGAACCATCTGCTTTAAGAGAAGTTCTTATTGAAATTCCAAATGTTAGGTGGGATGATATTGGCGGGCTTGAAGATGTGAAGCAAAGGCTCAGAGAGGCTGTTGAATGGCCACTTAAAAATCCAGAAGCATTTAAAAAATTGGGAATTAGGCCACCAAAAGGAATTTTGCTTTATGGGCCACCAGGCACTGGCAAGACATTGCTTGCAAAGGCTGTTGCAACAGAGAGTGAGGCAAACTTTTTATCAGTTAAAGGGCCAGAGATTTATAGCAAATGGGTTGGAGAAAGCGAGAAAGCAATAAGAGAATTATTTAAAAAAGCAAAGCAGACCGCTCCATCAATAATATTCTTTGACGAAATAGACGCAATTGCCCCAAGGAGAGGGAGTTATGAAGGCACAAGAGTTACTGAAACTGTTGTAAACCAACTCTTAACTTCAATGGATGGGCTTGAACAGATGAGTGATGTTGTTATAATCGGTGCAACAAATAGACCCGATATCCTTGATCCTTCTCTTTTACGCCCTGGCAGATTTGATGAACTTGTTCTTGTTGGAATACCTGACAAAGAGGCGAGGAAAAACATATTCAAGATACATACTGCAAATATGCCACTCGCAAAGGATGTTAATATAGATGAACTCGCTGAAATTACTGACGGATATGTTGGAGCTGATATTGAAGCAATATGTAGGGAAGCAGGAATGATAGCATTGAGGGAGAATGCAAATGAAGTTACAAAAGAGTATTTCATGAGAGCTATAAAGGAGGCTCATCCATCTGTTGATGAGGAAATGATGGAATATTACAAAGAAATGGAGAAAAAATTGGGAAAGGGAGTTGCAAAGAAAGAACTCAAAAAGGGAGTGGAAGTAATGTAGTAGCGGGGCGTGGATTTGAACCACGGATCTTCGGGTTATGAGCCCGACGGGTTTTCCTGACTACCCCACCCCGCTATAGGATTATAAATATATAATAATTTAAGCTTTGTGGTCAAAATGATAGAGATAGATGGAAGTTATGGCGAGGGCGGCGGGCAGATTTTAAGGATGAGCATAGCATTTTCCTCCATAACAAATAAGCCAGTAAAAATTTTTAATATAAGAGCAAATCGTCCAAATCCAGGACTAAGAAACCAGCATATAACCGCAATTGAAACTGTTGCAAAAATATGCAATGCAGAAGTTAAGGGTTTAAAAATTGGTTCAAGAGAAATAGAATTTTATCCAGGAGAAATTTGTGGAGGGCAGTATGAATTTGATGTTGGGACTGCTGGAAGTGTTACACTTGTATTGCAGGCATGTATAATTCCATCAATCTTTGCTGAAAAAGAGACAAAATTAATTCTGAAAGGAGGTACTGATGTAAGATGGTCCCCTCCATGGGATTATTTCAGAAATGTTTTTCTTGAAAATCTTAAAAAAATGGGAATAGAAATTGAGGGAAAATTGCATAAGAGAGGATATTACCCAGCCGGTGGGGGAAAAATAGAAATTTCAATAAACCCCTGCAGGGAAATAAAGCCATTATATTTTGATGAAAAATTTGAAGAAATAGAGGGAATTGTTCATATTTCAAATCTACCATTGCAGATTGCTGAGAGAATAAAAAAATCAGCTGAAGAAAATATAAGTGGTAAATATCCCTCAAACATAAGGATTGAAGAAAATGAAGCAATTTCTCCAGGCGTCGGCATCGTGCTATGGAGCAAGCCAAAAATAATTGGCTCAGATTGTTTGGGTGAAAAAGGGAAGCCAGCAGAAGAAATAGGAAAATTTGTAGCAAAAAAAATTCTGGAAGAGATTGATGCTGGAGTTGATTTAGATGAAAAGGCTGTTGATCAGCTCCTTCCCTTCATGGCAATAAGTGGAAGCAAAATAAAATTTAAATGTTCAGACCTGAGCATGCATGCCTCCACAGAAATCTTCTTATTAAAAAAATTCATTGATATTGATGCAAAAATAGAAAAAAATAAGATTGTTGAAGTAGAGGTAGAAGGAGAAAAATTAATTTAAACGCTTCTCTGGCTTAGTATAACTATCATATATGCTATAATCACAAGAAAAATCAGGATGTAAAATATTATCTGTAATCTCCTCCTCTTTTTTATATATCCTTCATATTCACTTTTACATTTCTCACTGCAAAAATCCTCACCATATTTTATTGCTTTTCCACATATATGGCAATGTCCGTGCTGGGGAATCATTTCATACCTCTATAACTGTTCCATTAAACTCTTTTCCATATATAGCATTTTCTAATTCTTTCAGATTTTTTCCATTTACAACAAATGTTTTTATTCTCCCATCCCTTATTATTTTACAGGCAACAGGATCAACAACAACTTTATATCCAGCCATTTTCCATTCTCCCCCAACCATCTCTATCAGCTTATCTATCCTTATTTTATCAAATTTTATCGCATCCCTATAAATTTTGGGATCCTTATCATATATACCATCTACATCTGTTGCTATTACAAGATGATCCGCCCTTGCTTCTTTTGCAAGCATTGCAGCAACTGCATCAGTTGAATGACCCGGGAAAGTTCCACCCATTACAACCGGCGGGCCAATCTGCAATGCTTCTTCTATAGTCAGAGGAATTTTTTTTCTGAAGAAGGAATTTATAAGATAAGCATTTAAGCGGGTTGCTGCTATCCCAATTTCATCTAAATATCTTTCATCCTCGCAAAATTTTCTTCCAGTAGATATATAATTTCTTGCAGTTTTTCCTCCGCCAACGACAATAAAAAGAGAAATTTCATCTGATATTTTCTTTAAAAGAAGAGAAAGTTTTTCTATAAATTCTGGATTATCCAATGAAAGCAATGAGCCACCGAGTGAAACAACAACTTTCATGCTTGTATTAAAAAGATTTTATAAAATGTTTTCTATACCATTATGCGAAGATATTCAATAAAAAAAGGGCATAAAGCAAATCTGGACGAATTGCTAAAAAAATATTTTAGTGTTGAAGGAAACTTGAATGAGGGATTTGAGTTTGAAGAAAATGGAATAGGGAAGATATTTATAAAAAAAGAGGGAAACGAAATACTAATAGATATAAAGCCACCAGAAAAAATAGAGCCAAATCCAGAAATATTGAAAAAATGGAATAATTTTTTATTTGAAGCAACAGGGAGAACAGCAAAAGAAAGGAAAAAATTGCTTGAAAAAGAATTGGAAAATTAAAAAATCTATTAAATATTCCTTATTTATTATCATGCAGAGAATAGAGAGCATAAAGGCAAGGCAAATTCTTGATTCAAGGGGAAATCCTACCATAGAAGTTGAGGTAAAAACAAAAAATGCAGAGGGAAGGGCAAGCGCGCCATCCGGCGCAAGCCGCGGGAGCAGAGAGGCGGTGGAGCTGAGAGATGGTGGGGAGGAGTTTCATGGAAAAGGGGTAAGGAAGGCGATAGAGAATGTTAATACAATTCTTGCACCCGCTATTGTTGGAATGGATGTAAATGAGCAGGAGGAAATTGATGGAAAAATTATTAAAATAGATGGTACTCCTGATAAAAGGATAATTGGGGGGAATGCTTGCATAGCTACTTCTATTGCCTGCTGTAAATGCGCTGCAAATTCAAAAAAAATCCCTGTCCATCTTTATTTAAACAAAGAAGCAAATCTTATGCCAATTCCTTTTATGAATATAATAAATGGTGGAAAGCATGCGGGAAATGAGCTTGCTATACAGGAATTTATGATTGCCCCTATAATGGCTAAAAGTTTTTCTCAAGCAATAAGGATGGGTTGTGAGGTTTATTATTCATTAAAGGAAATAATTCTTAAAAAATATGGAAGAAATGCAATAAATGTTGGTGATGAAGGTGGTTTTGCTCCTCCTCTTAAAGAAACAAGAGATGCTCTTGAGCTTATAATGGATGCTATTGAAGAAAATGGATATGAAAATGAAGTCATGCTTGCAATAGATTGTGCTGCTTCATCTTTCTATAAGGATAATTTATACTATATAGAAGGGGAAAAAAGCCGGGATGAGCTAATAGATTTTTATGAAGAAATAGTGGAGGAATATCATATAGTTTCAATAGAAGATGCATTTAGCGAGGATGACTGGGATGGATTTTCAAAATTAACAAAAAAAATGGGGAAAAAGATACAGATTGTAGGAGATGATATTTTTGTTACAAATGCAAAAAGATTAAAGGAAGGAATAAAAAAGAAAGCATGCAATGCATTGCTTTTAAAACCAAATCAGTGTGGCACGCTAAGCGAAACTCTCAAAGTTGTAAAAATATGCAATGAAAACAACTATTCAATAATGGTTTCACATCGCTCAGGTGATACATGCGATTCATTTATATCTGAGCTTGCGGTTGCAATAAACTGCGGGCAGATAAAGGCAGGCGCCCCCTGCAGGGCAGAAAGAACCGAAAAATATAATCAGTTGATTAGAATTGAAGAAGAAATTGAAAAGCCAATATATGCTGGCAAAAAATGGAGAATATAGCCCCGCCAGGATTCGAACCTGGGTCGTGAGGTCCAGAGCCTCACATGCTTGACCACTACACCACGGGGCTGAACAATGTAAAAAAATTACTCTTTAAAATTTTTACCAAAAATTTATAAATTGATATTCTATACATTATGAGGAGTGAGGTCATCTTTTTATTTTCTTTTCACCTCCTCTACCTCACTCCTCAAATTATTTCTTCAATTTAACCTCAACCTTCATGAAATCATTTGCCAAATATGAGTTTGGAAATATTTTCCTTGCCTCCTCCTCAAGGGATTTTGCATTTTTGTACCTCGGGCTTATATGGGTTAAAATTAATTTTTCTACGCATGCTTCCTTCGCTATATTTGCCGCCTGCATGGCGGTGGAGTGGAAATATTCTCTTGCTTTTTCTTCCATATCTGATGAAAAGGTTGCATCATGTATTAACACATCGCTTCTTTTTGCAAAATTTATGAGTTTGTTGCAAGGCATTGTATCTCCAGATATAACTATTTTTCTTCCAGGACGTGGCTCGCCAAGAACCATATCAGGGGTTATTTTCCTCCCGTTTATTTCTATAATTTTTCCCTTCTGTAGCTCTCTGAAAAGATGACCTTCTGGAATGCCAAGCGAGAGAGCTTTTTCTTTATTAAATTTTCCTGGTCTCATATCCTCTTCCAAACAATATGCAAGGGTTGGAACATTGTGCTCTACAAAAATGCACTTTATTTTATATCCATCAAATTCAACGCAGTCATTCTCTTTCAATTCTTGGGGGTATATATTATAAGATGGCTTAAAATAGCCAAGATGAATAACATCATTAACAACTTTATCTATCCCTTTTGGCCCGTATATATACAAATCTTCTTTCCTATCATTCAGCTGAAATGTTTGAATTAATCCAGGCAGACCAAGGATATGGTCGCCATGGAAATGTGTTATAAATATTTTTTTTATCTGCATATAACTTATTTCAGATTTTTGAAGCTGTCTTTGTGTTCCTTCTCCGCAATCAAAAAGAATTATTTCTCCCCCTCTTTTTATTGCTATTGAAGATACATTCCTCTGAATTGTTGGCCAGCTTCCTCCTGTCCCCAGAAAATATATATAGAGCTGCATCAGCAAAACTCTTCCAAAGCTTTCTTAACTTCAGTAAAGTATGTCATCGCTGGTCCTCCTTCCATGAGCACTGCAACAAGAGATGCTTCAATAATTTCCTCTTTTGTTGCTCCCGCCTTCAATGCTTTTTCAACATGTATGCCAATGCAGTAATCGCATCTTTTTGCAATTGCTATCCCAAGGGCAATTAACTCTTTTGTTTTTGTGCTTAATTGAGCATCTTTAAGAACCGAATCAACAAATTTCTGGTAATTTTTCATTGTTTCTGGCTCATTCCTTATCAAATCTTTTTTTGCCTCTTTATAACTTTCAACAATTTCTCTAAATTTTCCCATGATTAATATATCTTAGTAATAAAAATATTTTGCAATTAGAAAAATAAATTTACCTCCTTTTTATTATTTTTGTGAAGAAAATTGCTCTGCTTATAATATTAATTCTTCCTGTCTCATCGGCATGCAAGGATATAATTGTAATGGATGATGCAACATCAGGAAATTACAATCTTTTTATGAAAATTCGTGACCCATCCCGCTCCGGCTTGCAGGTTTTATTTGTTGTAAATGAAGGATATGAATATACATACCACCACCCATGGAGAAACTATAACATGGCATTTAAAACAAAATACAAGATTATAGGAGTAGCAACAGCCGGCGATACACCCCCAAACATAATAAAGGCTGGAATGATGATGACAAGCGCAGGAATTGCATATGGCGATGCGGATGTGCCAACATATTACATAAATCCAACAAGAAAAGCATGGGATGATTTTGACTGGCTCCGCTACGCCGCCCAGCAGGCGGGCAGCGAGAAAGAAGCCCTTGATTTGCTTGAAGAAGTTGTTGATATGCGTGCCCCTGGCATAGGAGAAAATCTATTTGTTGTTGGAAAAGATGCTTATGTTGTTGAGGCGGATGCATTTCATTTTTATTCGAGAAAGGCGAGTAGTATAGATGTAATGTCAAATTATCCAGAATATTTATGGAAAAGCAGGTTACTAAGAAGAATTGGAATAGCATCATCTTTTGATAGAGTTTTTGAAGGAGATGCTTTTGAAAAAGAAGTAATAAGAATAGGAGGAATTTACGGAGTAAAATTGGTGGAAGTCAAAGATGGATATGTTGTTGTAAATGAATTTCCTTTTGGAAGCGAGATAAAAATCGAAAGAGGAAATGGAAGCAAAGTTGGGAATTTTTATGTTGAATTTAAAGAAGCAAATGGAAAAAAAGCTAATTTAAAGGTTTGTTATGAATATTATGAATGGGAAAGTAGAATCACAAAAATTTTAAATGAAAAATATGGAGATATAGGTGTAATTGATCTGATGAATATATCTCGCATTCATTCATGGGAAATAGAGGGGCTGAGGGGCTTATGTGAAAATGAAATGAAAGCATGTATGATTTTTAAAATACCACTGAGCAATGCAAATACGCTGCTTGCTGGATGGTTTGCACCCGACCAATGCGCATCAGTATTTATTCCAGTTCATATATGCGATTATGATATATATGAAGATTATAAAAATGGTAAAGCAAGTGAAATTGCCCTTACAATTTTAAGAAAATATGGGCATGGAAATGTTAGTTTTGGGAACTTTGAAGAAATGCTTTTATATGAAAATGAAAAAGCAGAAGATATAGCTAAAAAAAATATTGAGAAGGCTGGCGATATACTAACTGCTGTTGATATTGAAATGCAAAAGCAAGCAATAATAATTCAGAGAATATGGTTAAATGCCAGCGAGCATGAAAAAAATTTTTTGAGGAATTTATGGAAAAAAGATTACTATACAACAATATGTGAAATTGAAAAAAATATTGATAGCATTGGAAGATTTTCTCATGATATAGGAGAAATTATTTTGAGCATGTGCAAAACAAGAGTGGATGTTGAAAGTATTATAAATGGTAGCAAATTTGATGGTGATTATAGTAAAGCATCGGATTATATAAAAAAAGGGGAATATAAAAAAGGAATTGAAATTGTGAAAAGCATATTTGAAAAAATAGATAAAAAATTATATGGTATAGAATATAAAAAATTAAGAAAAATCGATGTTTTTATCGTGGTTCTACCCATCCTACTTTTGATAGCCCTTTTAATCTTTATTTACAGAAAATTCAGATAAATCTTCTCGGGTCTGCTATTTTTCCTTCTATTGCACTCGCAGCCACAGTTGCAGGGGATGCAAGATATATCTCAGAGTCCTTTGCCCCCATTCTCCCCTGGAAATTCCTGTTTGTCGTTGTTATTGCAATTTCCCCGCTCGCAAGAATTCCCTCGTGTGCCCCCAGGCAGGGGCCGCATCCAGGATTCATAATTACCGCTCCCGCCTCTATAAATATGGAGATTAATCCTTCTTTTATTGCCTGATTGTATATCTTCATTGATGCAGGAAATACAAGCATTCTTACATTCTTTGCTATTTTTTTTCCTTTCAATATCTTTGCTGCCGTTCTTAAATCCTCTATCCTCCCGTTTGTGCATGAGCCTAGCACTGCCTGGTGTATTTCTTTTCCTTCAACTTCTTCAACACTTTTTACATTATCGACACTATGAGGGCATGCAATTTGAGGACTTAAATCTGTAACATCTATTTCTATTTCTTTTTCAAATACATCGTTTTTATCTCCTCCAAAAAGAGCAACTTTTGCACCCATTTCCATTGACATATTTGCAATTGTTATTTTATCTGCGAGGGGCATATCTTCAATTATTCCATAAAATTCGCATGCTTTATAATTTGCTCCCTCACATCCCATTTTCCCTATTATATGCAGAATTATATCCTTTGAAAAAACTGCTTTTGGCAAATTTCCAACTATATCAAATTTTATTGTTTCTGGAACTTTCAGCCATATTTTTCCTGTTGCCCATACAGCAGCCATTTCAGTTGCTCCTATTCCAGTTGAAAATGACCCCAATGCTCCATAACTTGTTGTATGGCTATCTGTTCCAACTATAAGCATCCCTTTCTTTGCATGTCCTTCCTCAATCATTACCTGGTGGCATATTCCATAATTTATATCATAGAAATTTTTTATTCCATGCTTTTTAACAAACTCTCTTATCTGTTTGTGGTTTTCTGCTGTCTTTATTGTGTTTGCTGGCACTCGATGGTCAAGTATAATAACTATTCTATCCACATCCCATGGTTTTTCTGCCATTTCTTTAAAACTTTTTATTACAAGCGCCGCATTATCATGGCTCATTGCCTTATCAACTCTTGCCTCAATTATTTCTCCTGCCTCAACTTTTTCCCCGCATTTTTCAGATAATATTTTTTCAGATAGTGTCATCCTTTCACCTTCCTTACAACATCAAGTGTTGTTCCATCTCTATATTCAATTATTGCTACAATTTCATCACTCAATTTTGGCTCCTCTGGCTCACCAACCAGACTTTTTGCCTTTTTATATAATTCTTCTATACCGACAACCTCCATTTTTCCCTTTACCGCTTCAATCAAATCTTCTCTTTCAGGATTTATTGCAATACCTCTATCAGTAACAACAACATCAACAGTATGGCCTGGTGTTGATACAGTTGTAACCTCTTTTCTTATAACTGGCAATCTTCCTCTGAGTAAAGGAACTGTTATTATGGTAATATCACTGCCAGCTGCGGCATCCTGGTGCCCCCCTATTCCATGTAAAAGCAGGCCATCTGAATGAGTATTTACATTCACATTAAAATTTAAATCAATTTCAGTTGCGCCAAGGAAGCAGGCATTCTGCCTATTAACAACACATCCACATGTATGGGGGTCGCCAAACATGATATGGCTAACCTCGACATGTCCTGGATTCTTAGATATTGACTCAACCGCCCTCAAATCAAAGCTCTGTGCATCAAGAATTTTCCTTATTGTCCCGTCCATCAGCATATCAACAACAAATCCAGTTATTCCACCCATTACAAAATCCCCAACAATACCTTTTTCTTTCATATATTCATGCAAAAATTTCGTAACTGCAAGGCTTATTCCTCCCGCCCCTGCCTGGAATGAAAAGCCATTTTTTAATATGCCAGCTTTTGCCAGAAACTTTACAACATTTTTTGCAATGGTGAGGCGGGCTGGACTTCTTGTTATTTGCATTGTTCCTGTTTGTATGCCAGATGGGTCGCCAATGCTTTCAATTTGCACAACATAATCAACATATATCTGTGGTATTGAGATAGGTGTAACAGGATATGGCTGTAAATTATCTGTAATTACAACAACATTGTCCGCAAACGCCGCGTCTGCATAAGCAAATCCCATTGCCCCAAACGCAGATTTGCCGAGCATTCCATTGCAATTTCCATATTCATCAGCAATTGAAGCGGCGAGAAAAGCTACATCTATATGCAAATCCCCGCTTTTTATTGCCCTCGCTCTTCCTCCATGGCTCCTCAAAATAACTGGCTCATTCAGCCCTTGTTTAGATACATATTCTCCCAGAGGGCCATTTAAACTTCCTTCTATAGAAGTAATAACCCCATTTTTTATATACTCAATCAACTTTTCATGAACTGGAAAAAGAGCGCTTGGAGCAAGTTTTATATCTTTTATACCCATTTTTGCAATTTCATCAACAACTAAATTTACAACAGCATCCCCGTTTCTTAAATGATGATGAAAGGATATTGTCATCCCATCTTCAAGTCCTACTTTTTTTATCGCTTCTCTTATCGATGGTAACAACTTTTTTTCATCTGGAAAGACACATTTTAATGGCTTTCCATATTGCCTTTTATCTGGCTTAAATGAAAAAGGACCATTATATGGAATTAATTTTCTCCCATTCACTTCCTCAGGTATCTCTCTTCCAACAGCATTTCGCATATTGGAAATAAAAAAATTGTTTATATCCTTTTTGTGTTTTGTTAAACTTTCCGAATTGTTTTAATATTAATAAATATTCAAAAATCAATGGAGAAATTGATTGAGAAGGCAAGAGAAATAACTGAGGAGATAGATAAAAAAATAAGGAGCGATGATAAGAATAAATTTGGTGAATTCATTGAGATGGGTGCGGATGGAACACCTACAAATTATATTGATAAGATTGCTGAGGATATTGCATTAAAAATAATAGGAAAGGAAGGAAATATTCTATCTGAAGAATGTGGTTTTATTGATAATGGTTGCGAATATACTTTTGTTATCGACCCGATTGATGGAACAAGAAATGCAATCGCTGGTATTCCTTTTTATGGTGTTTCAGTAGCAATAGGAAAAGAAAAATTAAAAGATGTTTCATATGGTATAGTAAAAAATATTCCAACAGGAGAAATTTTTGAAGCAATCGCTGGAAAAGGAGCATTTCTAAATAAAAAAATTATAAGGGTAAAGAAAAGAAATAACCCCTTCCTCTGTCTCGTGCTCGGAGAATCTGGAAATGAAAAAACATGGAGACTATCAAACAAGCACCATGTAAGGGCGATGGGCGCGGCCGCTCTTGAAATGTGTCTTGTTGCATGCGGGGCGGCGCAGGCATATTTTATGGGGAAAAAGAGCTTGCGAGTTACTGATTTTGCGGCGGCAAGCCTGATTGTGGAAGAAGCGGGGGGGATTGTTAGGGATGAGAATGGTGAGGAGCTTGATTTGCCCCTTGATTTGAAAGTAAGGAGCGGGGTTATTGCTGGTTGTGATGAAGAGATTTTGAAGGTGTTGATATGAGATGGGGTATTGTATGCAAGCCATCGGTGGAAGCATATGAAATAGGGAAAAGGGTTTATAAGATAATAGGAAATGCAGTTCTTGAGGAAAAGATAGCAAATTATATGAAAAAGAGGGGTTATAAAATTGAAGAGATGGGTGAGAGATGTGATGGAATAATTGTTGTTGGGGGAGATGGAACAATTTTATTAACTCTGAGGCACTCAAAAAAACCTGTTTTTTCAATAAATGCGGGCAGAGTTGGATTTCTTACTGAAGTGGATGCTGATGATACGGAAAAAGCAATTGAAGAAATTTTGAAAGGAAATTATTTTGTTGAGGAATATATGAAAATAAAAATTTTTTTGAATAAGAAGAGATTACCAGATGCAGTAAATGAAATTGTAATTCATACTGCAAATCTTGGTAAAATTTTGCCTTATAAGATTTATGTTGATGAGCAAATTATTAAGGAAGGAAGTGGGGATGGTTTAGTTGTTTCAACACCAGTTGGCTCAACAAGTTATTCTCTTTCCTTAGGGGGACCAGTTATTGAGCCGAAAATAAATGCATTTTTGATTGTTGCAATTGCTCCTTTCAGGAGAGATTTTCATCCTCTTGTTTTATCTTCTGAAAGAAAAATAAAAATAGAGGTCTTTAAAGATGCAGAAATTGCAGTAGATGGGCTTTATAATAAAAAAATATCAAAGGATGATGTTATTGAATTGATGATATCAGAGGAGAAGGCAAAATTTATAAAAATAAACAACAAGTTTTTTGAGAAAATTTATAAGAAGTTGGAAAAATGAAAATAAAAAAGGAATGTTTAAAAACGATAATTGAAGCCGCAAAAGAAATGCATCCCAAGGAATTTTTAGCATTTCTTTCTATTGGAAGAAAAAAAGATTTAATAGAGGAGTTTGTTATAATACCTCAGATGATATATGGAAGAAGTTCTGCATCATTTAATCTTGCAATGCTTCCAGTGGATAAATCAATAGTTGGAACTGCACATTCACATCCATCTGGCAGTTATTTTCCATCGAGCGAGGATTTAATTACCTTCAGAAAAAGTGGAAGAATTCATGTAATAGTGGCATATCCTTATAATGAAAAAAACTGGAAAGCATATGACAGCATGGGAAGAGAAATAATTTTGGAGGTAATATGATTTGGGTATATACAATTTTAAGTGTTATAATTGTGAGCATGATTTCACTCATTGGTATAACAGTTCTATGGATAAACGAGGAGAAGCTGAGAAAAGCATTAATTTATCTCGTCGCATTTTCTGCTGGCGGGCTTTTCGGCGGGGCATTTCTTCATCTACTGCCAGAAATGATAGATAGGGGATTTAAAAGTTATTACGGGATTTGTATCATTTGCGGGATTGTTGCATATTTTTTACTTGAGAAAATTATTCGCTGGAGGCACTGCCATATTCTTCCATCTGAAAGACATCCACATACTCTTTCCTCCATGATTCTTTTTGGGGATGCCCTTCACAACCTTATAGATGGTCTTGTTATAGGGGCAAGTTATATGGCTGATTTAAATCTTGGAATTGCGACAACTTTTGCTGTTATATTTCATGAGATACCTCAGGAAATAGGTGATTTTGGTTCTCTTCTTTATGGAGGGTTCAGCAAATCAAAAGCTTTGCTCTTCAATTTTTTTTCCGCTCTTACCGCAGTTTTAGGAGCATTAATTGTTCTAACAATTAAAAATGATTTGCTGGTGAATATACTTATTCCAGTTACAGTAGGAGGATTTATATACATTGCTGGTTCAGATATGATGCCCGAATTACATAAAGAATTGAATTTTAAGAAATCATTTCTACAGCTTTTATCAATAATTGCGGGAGTAGTTGTTATGTATGCTTTAACTCTTTTTGAATAATTATTTTTTCCTTATAGCCCTGTATATGCAGTAAAATAATCCACCATAAAAAACAGCACATCCAATTATTGCCATTGCTATTGCGCCCGCCGACATTTTGTCCTCCATAAAGTAAAGGAAAGGAAGAAAATCAATAAAATTATTAAAAAACCAATTGAAGGATAGCTCAGAAGACTAGTTGAAGAAGCAAAAAGCATGAAGGCAAGCACGGCGGGCGCCAAAAATTTTAAGGAAATGCCCCACCACCTTCCAACTTTTATTTCTGATACCTTATTTACATATTTCCTTAATTTTTCATCACCAAGAAGATAGGCAAATATTATGCACTCAAGCAAGCCAACGACAACAAGTGCAAAATCTGAAATGAAGTGATCAGCTGTCTCTATTAGCAATATATTTTTTCCAATTAGCAAACCAGCAAGAAGTCCAATTAAGCAGATTATAAAATTTGATTTTTGTCTGCTTATTTTAAATTTTTCACTTATGCTTTTTGATATTGCCTCAACCATTGAATATGCGGAAGTTAAGCCAAATAAAAATAAAATTGAAAAGAACATTAATCCAAAAATTGATTGAAGGAATGGAATTTTTGATATAACTGTTGGATATGTGATGAAGGCAAGGGCAAATCCACCTCTTGCAATTTCCTCAAAATTCATTCCAGTAGTAAAAGACAGGTAGCCAAGTGTTGAAAAAACAGCAAATCCACCAAGAAAAGCAATCCCACAATCTGCAAATGCTGTAATAAAAGAATTGTTTGTTATATCTGATTTCTTTTCTAAATAGCTTCCATATGCAATCATTATTCCTTGGGCAAGGGAAAGTGAAAAGAAAACCTGAGCAAAAGCAGCTAGCCATGTGGATGGCAATAAAAGTTTTGAAAAATCTGGAGCAAGATAGAATTCCAAGCCATTTGTAGCATTTGGCAATGTTAATCCAACAAATGTTAATATTAGCAATAGTATAACTGGAAAAGGAACCGCTATCATGGAGAATTTACCAATAGATTTAACTCCTTTATAAAGGATAAGGTATATTGCAACCCATACAAAAAGAATTGAAAAAAGTATTTGCTCTCCACTACTTAAAAATTTATAATAAAAGAAAGAAGAAGCATCTGTCCCCCATGCCATAAAAATTGAATGAATGATATAGCATAAACTCCATCCAACTATTACACAATAATATATTGAAATAAAAAATGCAACAATAACGCTTAGCCACCCGGCAAACTCGCTTCTTTTTGATATTTTTTTAAGAGCCATAGGGGCAGAATGGGCATAAATGTTACCAACAGCAAATTCAGCTATTAGAAGAGGAATTCCAACAACAAAGAGGGCAATTATAAAAGGAATAAGAAAAGCCCCTCCTCCGCTTTTATAGCAAACATAAGGAAAGCGCCATAAGTTTCCGAGCCCAACTGCTGAGCCAATCGATGCAAATAAAAATGCCACTCGAGATTGCCACTTCTCCACACTATAATAGGATTTGATATATTTATATGTTTAACAATTGCTAAATTTATTGGTCTCGAAAAGGAGTTAAACTCATGTAGATAGGTTTATAGAATAATAACCCTTGAAAAGAGCATAAAATATTAAATAGTGAAATCTATTTTTTATAAGATGATAAGTGAAGAAGAAAATCGACTATATAATATATTTTTTCAGAAGAATGAGATATATATTAAGAAAATTTTTGAAAAAACAATAAAAATGAAATCCTGCAAAAAGATAAACGGTGAGGAAAATGCTTAAGGGAATTTTAGAAGCAGTCGTTGAGAAAATGAAAAAATATCACTCTCTTTATGAAGAAAACGAAGCGGCAGTAAGAGAGCATATAATAAATCCCGTATTAAATGCTTTAGGATGGTGTCCCGAGAACCCTGAAGAAGTACAACCAAATGTTTCCACCGAAGAAGGATTTCCTGATTAATCTCTTATAAAGAACGGAAAAAAAGTTCTATTTATTGAAACAAAGAAATTATCGATAGATATAGAACAAAAAGAAGTCATTCGTCAGTTGGCAAAATATTGTTTTGGCGAGGGAATGAAATATGGAGTTTTAACCAATGGAGCTGTTTGGATACTTTTCAGGGCTTTTCAAGAAGGAACTACAATGTCTGAGAGAATAGTTTGGAAAACGGATATTGAAAGTGATGAATTAACTGCAAGCGTAAGAAAACTATGTACTATTTCGAAGGATAATATCGACAATATCGAGAGACTTATAAAGAAACTCCAAATATTGGATGAAATCTGGCATTCTCTGGTAGATGAGCCAGAAGAAATTATCAAAGGGCTAATTCCTGTTTTTGAGAATTTAATTAAAGAAGGATATCCCGATTATGAATTTGAAGTCATGGAAATTGAGGATTTTCTCAAAGAAAAGATCAAAGAATTAATTGTTCCAACAGAAGAAACAGAAGAACAAATATCTCCATCAGAAATACCTGCATGGGAAGGAAGGCGACCAAGAAGAATTAAAATAAGTAGCGATGTTTTTGAGGTCAGGAACTCTTACGAAATACTAATAAATGTTGCAGAATGGCTTATCCAGAAGGGAAAATTAAAAAAAAGCGATTGCCCAATACCAATTGGAAGGAAACGCCACTTAATAAATACAGAGCCTAAACACAGATATGGGGATAATTTTAGGGCCCCAAAACGGTTATCTAACGGATTGTATGTCGAAGTACATTACAGCACTGCTGGATGTATAAATAACGCTAGGCGACTTCTTGAGAGATTTGGTTTCAGAGGGGATATATTGGAGGTGCAATAGATATATACAGGATTCTCAATAACATTAATTTTCGAAATCCTTAAATATGAAAAAGTATTACTTTTTTTGAAAAAAGTAATATGTGATAATATGTGGCTGATAACAACACTCATCTTTGCAATCATTGCAACCATATTATATGCATTTCTTAAGAAATACAAATTAAATTATCTTGCTCTTATGTTCTGGGGAGCATTTGTTATGATATTGGTGGACCATGTTCTTGGTTATGAAGGGGGAAATTTCCTTGAATACGAAACCGAAGGATTAATAAACAATGGAATTATTCTTGGAATTGTTATGGCAGTTCCAGTCATAGCAATATGGCTGGTGCTTGTAGCAATTGAAAAAAAGAGGTGATAAAAATGGCGTGTTTCCTCGTGCCCACGGCGGCGGGCGTTGCGGGCCTGCTCGCAAGGAAAAAGATGCATAAGAAATATAGAATGGATATACTGAATGCCATGCTTTGGGGAGGAGCTGCAATGCTTGCAGTTGAACACATAGCACACGGAGAAGTAGTTCCATATCCGCCTTTCTTAACAGCTGGGCTTAGCGAAGTGTTGCCAGAGATGCTTAAGATTGGCTTGCCAATGACAATCTGCATATTTATTGCATGGGCAATAATTGTTGCAATAACTGAATTGATGCCGAAGAAGGAGTTAAAAACTGAATAAGTTAAAATCTGCTAAAACTTCGGAAAAAGCTTCGATGCTATTGGCATAAAATAGATGACTTTTGCATTGGCAATCACTTGAACCAAACTTTGGAATAAATTCAAAAGAATCAAATTTTCTTGCTATATCGCATTCTTCCTTAAACTTGCTTTCTTTATAAAAAATTTTTTTTATTTTTCCCTTTTCAAGCAAATAATCAATGTGCCATCTCTTCCTTTTTTCCATTCTTAAATGCCTTTCCAACCTTTTTTCAATACTATTCATCGCAGAGCCAACATAAGCATAGTATCCTCTCTTAAAATAAATCCCTCTTTTTCCAATTTTTATTTTTTTATCTTTTTCAATCTCAATTAAAAGAATGTAGCATCCTTTCATTTGAATATATCCTTTATATCAAACTCCTTCATCTTATCCTTTGCATAAACCCACCCATCCTTTATTTCAACATATCCTTCCCTCTCATATTCTTTCAATAAATTCTTCATTACCTTCATTTCCCTCTTTATTTCTTCTTCAAATCTATCAATTCTTATTTTTCCCTCTTTTTTATGCTTACAAGAACAAGCATTATTGTTGCCATAATTATATCCTTTGCAAGTAATTTTTCCGCAACCTCATCAGCAACTTCTTCCATTTCCTCTCCTATGTGCAAACCAATAAGGATTAACCCATCTGTAACGAGTTTTCCAGTCCATGTTAGGCTATAATATTCATTTTCCTTTTTTATAAAATTTACATCTTTTAAAGCAGATAAAGCCCTGTTAAATGTTGCAGTAGATATTTTTGTTTCTTCCTGCAATTCCTTCCATCTTATTTTTTCTTTTTCTCTCAAAACAAACAGTATTTTTATAACATTTTCCTTGAATAACTTGAAAATTTTATATATTGTATCATTTTTTTCCATGAAAATATATATATTTTCCTTAATAAATTTTGGGAAAACAAAATATTTTGAAGCCAAATGTTATTGGTTTGAAGCCAAATTTATATACTTGTTGATATTTATTATCATGTTTTATTATCTTTTACCACTGCTTGCGGGATTTATCGCTCAATATGTAGATGGCACTTTAGGGATGGGCTATGGTGTTTCCTCTTCCTCTCTTCTTGTTGCCGCTGGTTTCATGCCCGCTCTTGTTTCCGCCTCCGTGCATATGGCGGAGATATTTGTATCATTCACATCTGGAATAAGCCACCTAAAATTTGGAAATGTTGATAAGGATATCTTATTGCCATTAATAATTCCTGGAATAATTGGAGGAGTGCTCGGCGCCTATATTCTTTCAGATATAATTCCTGAAAAAGGTGTTAAGATAATTGTGAGCTTTATCCTTCTTTGTCTTGGACTTGTAATATTTTTAAGATTTTATTTCGGAAAAATAAAGAAAAGGGAGGGAAATTTTTCAAAAAGATTTGTATTTGCTGTTGGTTTTGCTGGCGGACTGCTTGATGCAATAGGAGGCGGAGGATGGGGGCCTGTATGCACTTCTTCACTTGTTGCTTTAAATAAACGCAGGCCAAGAAAGGTTATTGGCTCGGTAAATTTTGCTGAATTTTTTGTAACCATATCAATAACAGTAGCATTTGCAATAACTCTTGGAATAGAAAATTTCCTCTGGAATATAACACTACCACTAATAGTGGGAGGAGTTATAGCAGCTCCATTATCTGCATATACATGCAAGCGAATTCCATCTGTTTTGCTTGGTAGCCTTGTTGGAGTATTGCTGATGATAATCAATGCGAAGACAATAATTTCATCCTTTATATCAATAAATTTTGCAATAATTCTTGCTATACTTATTTCAGTTTTTACCCTTCTCCTTATTATTAAATATGCAAAACCAGAGAGCAGAATTTTGGAGGAGGAAGAATGAAAATAGATATGAAGGATGTTGAATATATAACTGAAACAAGTGTAACGATAAGGGGAAGTAGGAGAAGAACAACTCTCCCAAAATACATAGTTGAAAAAATTGAATTAAAAGATGGAGATAAAATAAGATGGATACTATTCAAAGATGGCTCAATTTATGTTATGAAAGTAGATTACAGTATTTCCGAAAGTGAAGCAATGAATCGTTGTTGGTAGTGTTTTCCAACAACGATTTTGGATGAAAATTTTCTTTATTCCATTCAAAATAAGGGTTTGCACAAGTTTTTGTTGGAAAATTTGCTATATCTTAAAAAATAATAACAGAAGATACTTCTGTATCTCTGCAAGAAAGAAGAATAAAACAATTTCAACTGAATTAACATGTTAATTATCCTTTCCATCTTATTCTCTTTCACTAATTCCTCTTCAACTAAGTCCTTCCATTCCTCGGCTGTTATTGGATAATATATTCTCACAAAATACCAAAGGTTGTACAACAAAGACATAAAAAGGAAAAAGAAATATCTTATAATTAAATCTGCTGTTTTTGTTTTTACCATGAAATTATTCTCAGCATCTCTGTAAAAATTTTCTATGTTCCATCTTTTGCCATATAATTCTGCAAGACTAAGAATATTTGATTCATCAATTTCAATGTTTGTGCAGAAAACATCGAAATTTTTCCAATTTTCTTTATATTTGTTACCATTTGGAATGAAGAACAAGTTTGTTTTTATTTCTTC
>JACIWB010000003.1 GCA_014361245.1 Thermoplasmatales archaeon
TTAACATTTGTTCAATCATTGCCTTTTATTCACAAACGGTTAGATTAGAAAAGAATTGATTTGATGTATTTTTGCTTGTTTTTCAAATCGATCATGCATTTTTACGGAATAACAACCGCAAAACACAAACTATTTTGTTGAAAAATTTGTTATTGCTGAGCTCTCACAATAACAAAATACAGATTTAAAAACGGTAAATCTGTATCTGCCTATTCAACACAGCAAAGAATTCCCAAATTTTAAATATGTTTTTTTCTATATCCTGCCATGGATGCAACTCTGTTTGTACCAATAGGAAGCTTGTTAGCGCTTTTGTTTGCGGTTTATTTAACAATTAAAGTTTTAAGAGAAGAAGAAGGAACCGAAGAAATGAAGAAAATATCTCAGGCTATCAGGGAAGGAGCGAAAGCATATTTGAAAAGGCAGTACAAAACAATAGCGATTTTTTTTGGGGTGATGGTGGCGATAATTGTTCTTCTTTCCTTGCAGGGGCTGCTAACCCCTTTTGTTCCCTTTGCCTTTCTTACAGGAGGATTTTTCTCTGCTTTATGCGGTTACATTGGTATGACAATAGCAACAAAAAGTAACTCAAGAACCGCCAACGGAGCAAAAAAGAGTTTGGATAGAGGATTAAAAATTGCTTTCAGAAGCGGGGCGGTAATGGGGCTTGTGGTGGTTGGATTTGCCCTTCTTGATTTGAGTGTCTGGTTTTACTTTTTGAAATGGTATTATAGCATGCAGGGGCTCGGTCTTGAGGAAACAATAAAAAATATAACGAGCACGATGATAACCTTTGGTTTGGGGGCAAGTTCAGTTGCTCTTTTTGCAAGAGTGGGCGGAGGAATTTATACAAAAGCTGCGGATGTGGGAGCGGATTTAGTTGGAAAAGTTGAGGCTGGAATACCTGAGGATGACCCTCGCAATCCAGCTGTAATTGCTGATTGGGTTGGAGACAATGTTGGGGATGTTGCGGGGATGGGAGCTGATTTATATGAATCTTACGCTGGTTCAATTATCGCAACGATGGCTCTTGCAACTGCTGCATTTTATGGTAGGGGGCTTGCTTTGCAGGCTGTTACAATTCCGATGGTTGTGGCTGTTCTTGGAGTTATTTGCTCAATTTTTGGCATTTTTTTAGTGAGAGCAGAAGAGGAAGCAAGCTATGCGGTTTTGCTAAAAAGTTTGAGGAGAGGAATAATAACAAGCTCAATTTTAGTAGCGATTTTTTCTTTCTTTGCGGTTTATTTCATATTAGGAAAAGAATACATTGGAATTTATTTTGCAATTCTATCTGGATTGATTGCGGGAGTAGCAATTGGGTTTAACACTGAATATTTCACTTCTGCAAATTACAAGCCAACCAAGGAAGTGGCTTCTTCTTCAAATACTGGCTCTGCAACAGTAATTCTTTCTGGAATGGCAACAGGAATGAAAAGCACATTTCTGCCAGCGATTATAATTGCTATTGCAACAATTGCAAGTTACTTTTTAGCCGGAAAAGGAGATGGAGCAATAGGGATATATGGGGTTGGCCTTTCTGCGGTTGGAATGCTATCAACACTTGGTATAACTCTCGCTTCGGATGCCTATGGACCTGTAGCTGATAATGCGGGAGGAATTGCAGAATTTACTCGTCAAAAGCCTGAGGTAAGAAAAAGAACCGATGCTTTAGATGCTTTAGGAAATACAACAGCTGCAACTGGTAAGGGATTTGCCATTGGCTCAGCAGCGATAACCGCTTTAGCATTAATTGCAGCATATAGGGATAGAGCATTTGAAATAAAAGGAAGTTTTGAACTAAGCCTTCTCGACCCGAAAATTATAGCTGGGATGACAATAGGAGCAATGCTTCCTTTCCTTTTTTGCTCTCTTACAATAAACGCGGTACAAAGAGCGGCGGGAAAAATAGTTGAAGAAATAAGAAATCAATTTAAGAAAATTTTCAACGAAAACGCAAAACCAGATTATGGAAAATGTGTTGATATAACAACAAAAGCAGCCCAGAAAGAAATGATTTTTCCCGCTTTGCTGGCTATAATTGTGCCAATTGCTGTTGGATTGACTCTTGGGGCGGAGGCGCTCGCTGGCTTGCTCATTGCTTCATTGCTAAGTGGGTTCATGCTTGCGATATTTATGGCAAATGCTGGTGGGGCATGGGATAATGCGAAGAAATACATAGAAGATGGGGCTTTTGGAGGGAAGGGCTCGCCGCAGCACAAATCGGCGGTAATCGGCGATACAGTAGGGGATCCTCTAAAAGATACTTCTGGCCCATCGCTAAACATTTTAATAAAATTGATGAGCATGGTTTCGATAGTTTTCGCTACTTTTATCTTAAAATTTTCTATCTTCTGATTATTCTATCTCTACTCTCGAAGAGCCATCCTCATTCTCATATATCTTTATAACATTTTCAAGAGATTCTTTTATTTCGTCTATATGTGTTATAAGAATAATCTGAGAAAATTGATCTTTTAGTTCTGCAAGTGCATTTAAAACACTTCTCCTTCTTTCCCTGTCCTGTGAGCCAAATATCTCATCAAGAGCAATCAGATTTAAGGATACATCGCTCCTCTGGCTTATTAATTGAGAAATTGCAAGCCTTAAAGAAAGATTTGCAATATCTTTCTCCCCTCCAGAAAATCTATCTATATCGAATTTTTCCCCTCCATCGTAGATGCCGATATTATAATTTTCATCTATCTCTATTTCTTTATATTTCCCCTGAGTAAATTTTGAGAAAAATTGAGATGCAAACATTGAAAGAGTTGGACCAATTTTTGAAATTAAATATCTTTTGAAATCATTCAGCAAACCAGTTTCTCTGTCACCAGCAAGCATTTCAAGATTTGCAATCTCTTTCCTCAAAAATTTTATTTTTTTCCTCTTTTCTTCCTCTTCTACTATCTCTTTATCCATTCTTTCAATCTCTCTTTTAATATTATCTATATCTCCTTCCAACCTTATGAATTCCTTCTCCTTACCATTTATTTTTTCTTTTAGATTTTCATGTTCTTTTTCAATTCTTGTATATTTTTCTTCATCAAAAGATAAATTCTCTATTTCTGCTTTTATACTATCTATCTGGGAAGAAATAAAGTATATATCCTTTTCTATTTCTTCTATCTCCTTTTCCATCTGAGGAATCTTTTTTATCTCATTTTCAAGAATGGCACTTTTATTCTTTATCGGCAAAAGTTCTTTTAATCTTTTGGAGATTTTATTATATTCTTCCTCATCAAATAAAATTCCTTCATATTCCTTATTTTTCAAAATCAGCAGATTTTTTTCTCCTATTCTAATATTCCTCTGTTCATCAAAAATTTTTATTTTTTCTTTTAATAATAAAACTTTTTTTGCAATTTCTTCCATTTTCTTTTTTCTTGCCTCATTTTCTCTATTCTCTTCTTCAAGTTTTTTATCTTCCTCTTCTATTTCCTTAATTTCTGATCTTATTTCCTCTATCTTTCTGGCATATTCATCTATTTCTTTTTCAATATTACCCAGTATTTCTTTATATTTCTCCTTAAGCGGCCTGCCGCAAGTAGGACAATTACTCTCCTCGCCTACCTCTTTTAATTCTTTTAAATTTTTCTCCAAAACTTTTTTTCTTTTTTCCTTTTCTTTAATTTCTGCACTTTTTTCATTTCTTTCAATTCCAATTTTTTCTCTCCTCTCATTTACTTCTTTAATCCTTTTTTCTATTTCTTCCATATCACAAATCAATTTTTTCTCTTCCTCCGCCTGGCTGGATAATTTCTTTATTTCCTCTTCAAGGTGCAAAATCTCCTTATCTTTTTTAAATAATTCTTCCTCAATCATCTTTTTCTTTCTATATTTCTCCAGAGTATTATCCATTTCTTCCTTTATAACTGAAATTTTATCATATTCTTCCACAAAATTTTTTATCTCTTCATATTCTCTCTTCTTTTCCAAAATTTCCTCTCTTTCCCTTAACTTTGCTTCCCTTACTTCAAATTTGTTTTTTATTCTTTCTTCGAGAAGTTTTTTGCTGTTACTAAGCTCTTTAAATTTCTCCGCCTTTTCTTTCTCTCTTTTCCTTTCTTCTTCCAAAAATTTAAGTTCCTCTAACATTTTTTTTATTTCATTTTCAATCTCCATTTTTTTGTTGATTAGATAATTCAAATTTTCTTTTTTTATTTCTAAACTCTTTTTTAATTCATCAAGATTTCTCAAATTTTTTTCTATCCAGTCAAGAATTTCTTGTTTATTTCTTCTATCCTCCCTAACCTTTTTAATTGCATCATCTAGCAAATCAATCCTCAGCATTTTTAGCATGCTTTTTTTTCTTTCAGAGGATGATTTATTTGAAAGAGCATTGAGCTCCTGCTGCCTTGCAAATATAGATGTATAGAAAGATTCGCAGTCCATCCCTATTTTTTTCTCAAGAAATTCGGTAACGCTGGCGGAAGAAGAAGCCATTATACTCCCATTTACCTTTACCCTCCCATCGGTTGAATTTCCACTCATTATTCTCGTAACTTCATAAACATTTCCTCCCATTTCAAACTTCAAATTAACCCAGCAATCCTCGCCCGGCGGCGCCCATTGTGTTTTTATCTGCTTCTGGTCCCTGTTCCTTAAAGCCCTGCTCCCGTAAATTGCCCAGCCTATTGCCTCTATTATTGTTGATTTACCCACTCCATTGTTGCCAACGAGCCCGATTAATCCAGTTGGAAATTGTATTTCTGCATCTCTGAATTTTCTGAAATTATGCAATCTAAGGCTTATAAGCTTCAAGTTTTCGCCTCCTCAAGATATTTAAGTGCCATTTTTTCCAGTTCTTCTTTCTCCTTTATATTCAGCTGACTTATATATTCTCTCCACTCTTCTTCGATACTTCCAATTTTTGTTTTTCCCTTCACATTTTCAATTTCAAGAAATTCATGAATAATTTCAAAATGGAGTGCAATTGATGCTACATCTTTTATTTTTTCCCATTCAAGCATTTTGTATTTTTCCCTGCTTATACTTTTAAATTCTATTCTTGCTATTTTTTCCTTTATATCATATTCTTTAATTCTTTCTAAAAACTCTTTCATTATTTCATCAGATGAAATTTCGGAACAATCTATTTTTCCCAAATCAATCATACCCCTGACTTTTAGAGGAATAAAATTCAATTCCAATTTATCGGAAATATTAACCTCATAAAATCCCTTTGTTTCACCCGCTTCCTTAAATGAAAGATGCTCTGTTGAGCCACTATAATAAGCATTTTTTGTTACCTGCACACCTTTATGATAATGCCCAAGTGCAATATAGTCAAAATCCTCTGACAGATAGCCAGAAGGTATAATCTGTTCGTTTAAATCACCGCTCCTGAATTCCTTTATTCCAATAATTCCAACATGCATGGTAAGTATATTTAAAAAATCTTTTCTTATCTTTAAACTATCTATGTTTTTCTTCAATTCTTCATTTGAAAAGCAGTGAGGGATTGCATGTACTATGGCTTCACCAATTTCTATTTCCTCCAATTTTCCTTTATATACTGGATAAATGTAAGGTATGTGCTCGAATATCTTCAGTATGCTACCTGTCTCTCTTAATTTTGGTGTTTCGTGATTTCCTGATATTATTATAAAAGGAATTTTTGCCTCAGAAATGCGAATTAATTGTTTTATAGCAAAAACTATTGCCCTGTTGTTTGGGCGAACGCTATCAAATAAATCGCCTGAATGAATTATTAAATCAGGTTTTTTTTCTATGGAGTAATTTACAAATTGCTCAAAAGAATTATATACATCCACCTCTCTCTGGTTTAATCCCTCTTCTGATATTTTATGATAGGCTGAATATCCAAGGTGGGTATCTGAAACATGAAAAATTTTCACGAAAGTTAAATGAATAAATATTTAAAATAATTTTGTATTATGACTTGTGATCAAAATGGAAGTAACGGACTTTGTTAATATGCCTGTTTATACGAGTAAGGGAAAATATGTGGGAGAGGTAAAAGAAGTTCTTGTCGATACGGAAGGATGCAAGGTAGATAAGCTTATAATAACTGATACAAACAGAGAGATTGTTCCAAGTGGTACAGATATAGGTGTGCCATACAGGTGGGTATCTGCGGTAGGGGACATAATAATTCTGAGCTATATGCCAGAGAGGGTTGAAATGCCCGCTGAAAGAAGTGAAGAAACTGAGGAAGAAAAAAAATAAATATTAATTAAATGATAACAGATATTGAGGGATAAAAATGAAAAAAGAGTTGCTGTTTGTAGTGGCGTGTTTTTCGATTATTTTAGCAGGCAATAGCTCCGCAATCTCCTGGGGTAAAATAGATGCAACGCCAAGCTCATCAATAGCTTATGTTGAGAGGTATGGACAGGAAGAAATCTCTCTGGATGTAGTATATAATCCCTATTTAGTTGGTTTTATGCCTATATATGTAGATGTCAGTGCAACATATCCCGATTGGCTAACAGTTGCATCAAATCCTCAAACATTTGTCCTTAAACCCGGAGAGCACTATACAGTAAAGGTTCTATTAAAAGTTTCCAAACATGATGTTGTCGCAGGCACATCTTCAACGGTTGAGATATCCCTCAGGGGAAGGCTGATAAGTGGCGGCGCCCTCCGCCAGATAGATGAGGCAAAGGTTACTCTTGTTGTTGGTTATAATCCATTTACAGAGATTGCAATAAGATCCGTTACTCCTATTGAAAGGACCGCCCCAGATAGAGAGCTAACATTTATTGTTGAAGTAGTTAATTATGGGAATTCAAGAGTTATTGTAAATCTCTATCCTGAAAAAGAGCCAGAAGGATGGAACTATGTTATAAGTCCTCCTCAGGTTGTGATAGACCCAAAGAAGGCGGGAGATGAAACTTTCCCGTATGAAACTGTAAAAATAACATTAACTTCTCCTCACGGAACCGCAATTTCATATCATAACAAATGGCAGGATTTTGCTATAAGTGCAAAAGCGATAGCAGAAACTCCCTACTGGGTAAAGAAAGGAGGAACATGGAGCAGGTCAACAGAAGAAATAGAACTTGTAAATACTCATACTGTCACAGCTTACTTTTTGGCAAAAAATAGGGGATTTTACATTCCAGGATTTGACTCAATTCTACTAATAGCAGGTATTATTATAGCAGGCCTCTTGTTAAGGAAAAGAAAGTAACATGCGACCTTTTTTCCTTCCTTTAATCTTTTTTCTATTTCTCACGACAATTTTTATTCCATTCTCTTATGCTGAAGAAAAATACCCATTTCTTATAAATTTAAGAATTGAAGCGGTTAATGAATCAATTGCTGAAATTGAGCCATTTGGTTCATACTGGTTTAAATTCAAATATTACAACGGAGGAAATTTTCAAAAAAATTACTATGCATTTTATGTTAAATTCAGTGTGGAAGTAGAAGGAAGCGGCTGGCAGGCGTTTGTTGACCCAGAATGGGCTTATTTTTATCCAAATGAAACAAAAATAGGGCAAATTAGGGTTGTTGCATCTGAAAGGCCATCAAATTACGCATACATAACTCTGCATGGTGAGCTATATGATATATGGGGAAATATTCATCCCGCAAACTATACATTCCAGATTAAATCATCTGCATATCACACTTTTGATGTAAAAATGGAGAGAAATTATATAGAAGCAAAACAGGAGCAATACTATACCATACCTGTTAAAATAAAGAATTATGGAAACTACGAGGAAAGATTTTCAATTATAATTGATTACTGCCCTTCGGGGTGGCTGGCTACAGTATCCCAAAATCCTGTTATAATCCCACCAAAAGGGGAGGAGATGACTTATTTAAGCTTTGTTGTGCCTCATGAAAAGTTATATCTTCAGAGGACTGTGTATTTTATCAGGTATAGGGTTGATGCGATTTCAAGCGGTTCAAGTAAAGTTATGTCTATTTTGGTTGTTCTTGAGGGAGGGCATCTCACATTGGGGCAGATTGTTGCTTTAGCCAGTTCGATGCCGTCTTTACTGATTCTTGTTGCTTTGGGAGTTGTTTTTTACAGGAGGAATAATTTATGTACATATGTTCCCAAGATGTGGGTTGAGGAAAAGGAAGAGCTATTGAAAATGAATAAAAGCGAGAGAAAGAAAGCGAAAAAAGAATTAAAGGAGGCGTGGAAATCCGCAGTATATTTCTGCAAAAGCTATTCTGAAGAAGAAAAGGAAATTAAAAAGTTGAGAAAAATTGCAAATAAAAAGCAAAGAAAAATAGAAGAGAAGATAATTAAAACTTATGAAAAAATGAACGAAGATTTGAAAAATGCATGGAAAGAAGAGTGCAGAAAAATAGATGATTTATATGAGAGAAGAAAAAAAAGAGTAAAGCAGGATGTACAGAAAATTTATCCTGCAGAGCCAAAAAGAGTTGAAATGCCAGATATTCCAAAATATGAAATAAATGAAGAAAAATTTGAAATAATTGAGCCAAACAAAATAAAAATTAAGGAATTGTTTGATAGAACTGATAGAGACAAGCTTTCTGTAGAAAGAGAAATTTTAAAAATAAGGGAGATGGGAAATGAAATAAGAGAAAAAATTAACAGGGATTTTGATTTAATCGAAAAAATGAAAAAATGAAAAAAATTCTGGTTGCTTTTGCTATTTTTTTGCTTTTTGGATGCATTAAAAATGAGGATATGGACAAAGATGGATTGCCAGATGAAATTGAGCAAACTGGATGGAGTATAACAGTGATTTATGCTGGAGAGAAAAATCCTGTAAAATATAATGTTACTTGTGATCCATGCAAGACAGATACAGATGGAGATGGATTAACTGATTTTGAAGAAAGTCCTTATTCAGGAAATCTTTTTCCAAGTGATCCATGCAAGACAGATACAGATGGAGATGGATTAACTGACTTTGAAGAAATAAAAATTTTTGAAACAAATCCAGCCAACTGGAAAGACGATATAGATGGTGATAATGTATGGTGGGGTAGCGATTATGAAGAAATAAATTTTTATAGAGGCATTGGGATAGATGATGAAAAAATAAAGGAATATATTCGAAATCCTGATGTTGATGGAGATGGGGTAAGAGATGGAGAGGATATAAATCCAATAAGAAATCTGAGTGTGGATGTAGTTATAAAATATATAAAGATTACATCTGATATGGGGGATAGTGACAACCTTATAGATTTGGTAATAAATATTTCGAGTGGAATAGATTGGGTGCAAGCAGGTCCAATATATGTTTTACCCAATGAGAATTTTACTTTAAATCAAACTTTCCATTTGGATTTAAATGATGAAGGCGAACCAGGCAACGGAACAAGCCCAATATGGATAGTATTATATGATATGGATACAAAAATCACAGAGAAAAATTATAGCGATTATGTCTGGGATTATGATACAATAAATGTTTATGGAAATACTTCTTTCTACAAAAATTTAAAAATACCAGATGATTGCATAGAATATCACATAAGAGGAACAGAAGGAGAAATGGGTTTTGAAATAATTGATACTTCTTCCTGAAGCGCTGAGGGTGGGAGTTTTTTGATTTTTTAATATTAAAATTTTTTGTAAGCCAAGAGAAGCCGAATTGTTTTGGTTAAATGTATATATTGCTCCGCCACCCTGAGATTGATAAAAATCTAACCAATTTTTTAAAAAGCTCCTCCAAAACTCTTAGACTTTTTTAAACATTTTAGTTAAATGTATGTATATCTCGCCTCTAGTAAGCCAGCCTTTTAAAAAGGTGCTCCAAAACTCTTAGACTTTTTTAAACACATTTTAGTTTTAGTTAAATATATATAATGGCGTCCATCAAACTAAATGATTCTCGAAAAGAGTAAAATATGATTTCAACTATATTCTAATTTATTAGAAAATTAAGAAGGAAAAGGAGTTTTGTATCAGGTTTAGAAATTGCAAATCAAGCCCAGCCAAAAATAATAAATAATTTAAATTTGTTTTGTATTTACATATATGGCAAAGAGGATTTTGGAGGCAGGGTTTAAACTTTTTCAGCCATGGGCAAATGATGTAGTAAAAGGAAAATTGCATCTTCTGGTTCGTTCCATTCCTACGAAGAGAAGGGGAAGAGTAGCAGTTATAGCAACAAGAGGAATAGATGATGTTTGGCTGAGAAATGCAAGCGAAAAAGAGTTAAAAGAAATAGAAAATAAAATAGGAGCAATAGGAAGTGTGGAAATAAAAGATTGCATTGAAGTAAAGCCAAATATGGTAAAAGAAAAACTGATTAAACTTGCTGGCAAAAAATATTGGGACTACTATCCGAAATATTTGATTCCAAAAAAATTACAAAAAGATATGGTTTATATTTGGGTACTAGAAGATGCAAGAGAATGGAAGAAGCCAAAACGGATAGAAGGGGGAGGAATTATTTGGGCAAAATTAAAGTTGGAAGACGAATAAACCATGAACAGCAATATTAAATTGTATGTTGGAAAATCGTTTGAAAATAGACACGAAATAGAAGAATTTAATAAGATACTGGCAATAATAAAGGAAAATATAGATAGCTTAGGAGATTTTGTTGTAATTTTTGCTAGTTTATTCTTGGAAGGAGAAGAAATTGATTTAATCTTTTTCAACCAAAGTGCGATAATTATTATTGAAATGAAAAGTTGGAGTGGAGTTATTAAAGGAAAAGAAAATGGTGATTGGGAAGTAAACGGTAAAAAAGAAAAAAACGCTTTTCAGCAATGCATAAGAAAAAGATATGCGTTATTCGAGCATCTGAATAAAACTTATCAAAGTATTGTAAAAATTCGCTTTGATGTCTGTGCTTGGGTAGTATGCGATTATGGAGCAGATTGTTCCGGTGTAGAGTGTAGTGAAAAAAATAAAAAATGGTTTCGTACAATATCTTTGGATGACTTAGGCAAAGAATTAATAATTCAGAGATCGCCTCATGTGATAAGAGGGGGTATAGATGAAATAGAAAAAATAGCAAAAAAATTAGCTCTTAAAGAAAAGAATTTTTCAGATTGGATGAAAACAACATTGGATAAACAATATGAGGAGATAAAATATTTGTTTCCAAAAATAGAAGGAGATTATAAAGAATATGTTCTCGAGAAAAACTCTTACCAAGAATATGTAATAAGATACCCTCCTATTGAGAAAAAGGATATGCCTGTAGTTTGTTTTGTAAGAAATAAAATTACTGGAAAGGAATATATTTCTGCAGCAGTAAGAGTGCCACTCAAAATATGGGAAGATGTTGAGAATTATATCCAGAATGTGGAATACTCGTGGGATGAACTAGAGAGGGAGGACATAGATATGCAAGAAGAAGGTTTGAGTGTTAGAGTTGGTCCTCTCATTTCTCATAAAAAAGAGGGAGTACAAGTTGAAATATTAAAAGATGGCAAAAGTTTATTACCTAGCCCAAAAAGAGTATGGTTTAACATGAGGGGCATTGAACAATTTCAGGATATAATAATGGAAAGAAGAAACGAGGAAAAAGAAGGGAAAAAATGCAAGCCGAACTAAGAGAAAAGATAAGTAATTTCTTGCCTACAATAAAATCTCCAGACAATATTTATGAATTTTTTAAGTTATTAAACTATCCCAAAGAAATCCTGCTCGATAGTTCTTTTAAAAGGAAATTAGAGGGCAATAAAATTTAAGGAGAAAAACAATAGAAAATGGTATAAACTTCATAAATTGTGCAATAGCAAAGGGGAAATATTAGCTTTTGCAATAACTGAAGAAATGTAAATTCGTCTCTTTTTGAAGATTTTATAGAGCATATAACTGCTTGGCTCTAAAATTTATGGGGATAAAACATATTTTTCAAGAAAGAATTAAAATATTGCTGAAAAGTCTTCTCTTAAGAAAAATGCTTTAGCTAAATGAGAGAGTAAAAAATTTGCAGAAGAAGTTAAATTATTAGGATATGAAAAATGGGTAGATAGTTATAAAGAAATATTTAACAAAGGATATTTTTTCAAGAGTTATTTGAAAAACATAAGAGCAATTACTCTTACGAGAATTGCTATTACTCTTGTGAATAATTAATGCAATAAAGTAATTTAAAAAATTTAAGAAGGCAAAAATGATTAAAGGCAAAAATAGTAGAATCTATCTTTATTTATTCTTCATGCCCACTAATTGCGAAAGATTTATTAAGAAGAGTTATAATTATATTTTTAGGTAAGGAGAATAGAAATGATAAAAATATCCAGAGAGAGGGGTACTTCATTTTCGAGATACCCGAAGTTGGTTGAAAAAATTTTGGGTAAACCTTTTCAGCTTTCGCTCGATCAAGAGGAGACTGTATTGTCTAGTTCAAAGTATAATAAGGTTATCGCCGGTGCTGGTGCTGGGAAAACTGAGATTTTGACGAGGAGGATTGTTTACCTTATTTTGGTTAAGGGTGTGGAGCCTTCTTCTATTGTGGCTTTTACTTTTACTGAGCGGGCAGCTCAGGCAATGAAGAGTCGTATTTACCAGAGGGTGGGTGAGCTTGACGAGAACAAGTTGGGAAAGTTGGGCGAAATGTATGTTGGAACGATTCATGCGTATGCTAAGAGGATTCTTGATGATTATTTTAAGTTTGGGAATTACACCGTTTTGGATGAGAATCAAGAGATTGCTTTTTTGATGAGGCATGGTTGGGATATTGGGATTAAAAATTTTGGGCGGAATTATTCTGAGGCTTGTCGGGTTTTTCTTAGGACGGTTAATATGGTTTGGGATGAGATGCTTGATCGGAAGAAGCTTGAGGCTAAGGCGCCTGATTTTTGTGAGAAATTGGCACATTATGAGTATCTGTTAGAAAAGCATAAGCTGCTGACTTTTGGGCGCATGATTCTTCTTGCGGTTCAGAAGCTTCGTGAGAATCCTGAGACTTTGAGCCACGTTAAGCATCTGATTGTTGATGAATTTCAGGATATTAACCGGGCTCAGGAAGAGCTGATTCGCCTTGTTGGACGGAATGGGGAGATTTTTGTTGTTGGTGATCCCAGACAAAGCATTTATCAGTGGCGGGGCTCGGACGAGAAGTTTTTTGATTCTTTTGAGGAGACTTTTAAGGGGACTAAGACTTTTACTATTAGGGAGAATCGTAGAAGTGGCAAAAGAATTGTGGTGAATGCTAACAAGTTTGCCGGAACTTTTAAGAATGCTCATTATGAGCCTATGGAGGCAACTCGTGGAGAAGACGGTTTTATTGGTTTGATTGAGTTTGAATCACCTGAGGATGAGGCTGTTTGGATTGCGGATCAGATAGAGGATTTGGTGAAGAAGCGAGGTTTAAATTATTCGGATATTGGTGTGCTTACTCGTAGTGTGCGCTTGGCTGCTGATCATCTTGTTGGTATTTTGAAGGAACGGAGGATACCTTACATTGTGGGCGGTAAAGTTGGTTTATTTAAGCGTGATGAGGCACAGGCGTTGGGGCGTATTTTTGCTTGGTTTTATGAGAAGGGATTTTGGGTTGAGGATCCTCAGCGATATGGCAAGCGGATAACTGGTGATGATCTTCTTTGGACGGCTCTTGATTGTTGGCGTTCTGTGTATCAGTATAGGATGCCTCGTGATGTGGAGTCAAGGCTTAGGGAGATAAAGGCTAATCTTAACTCGAAGAACTCTTCATATGATAATTTTACGAGCATATACCAAGATGTGCTGATTATCTTGGGTTTTGAGAATTTGATTCATACTGATCCCAATGATGCAACGATTATGGCTAACTTGGGTCGGTTTAACAATTTGTTGACTGATTATGAGACTGCTAATCGGGTTGGGGGTAGGGCTCCTCATTGGAAGGAAGATTTGAGGGGTCTTTGTTGGTTTATGAATAGTTATGCTGCTTGGGCGTATGAGGAGCAGCCGGCTGATGACATTCGTGGTGTGGATGCGGTTCAGATTATGACCGTGCATCAAGCGAAGGGGTTGGAGTGGCCTGTGGTGTTCTTGTTTTCGACTGTTGAGGGGCGTTTTCCTTCTAAGATGGTTGGGCGCGAGCTTAATTGGTGTGGTATTCCGCGGGATTTGTTTGATGCGCGTAGGTATGAGGGTGATTTGGAGGATGAGCGAAGGTTGTTTTATGTGGCTATTACTCGTGCTCGGGATGCTTTGATTGTTAGTTATTTTAAGCGGATGAAGAAAAGTATGAGTAGAAGTCAGTTTATTGATGATTTAGATCTTAATGTGGTTACGCCTCTTGGGAGGAAGAGGCTTCCGAGTTTTCCTGTTGCCAAGTTGGAGGTTGCCGATAGTATGTTAACTTTTTCTGCGAGTGAGATTACTGCGTATTTGAGGTGTCCTTATATGTTTTTGTTGAGGAATGTTTATGGATATCAGCCTGAGCTTGATGAAGCTATTGGTTTTGGTAAGGGTGTTCATTATTGTTTGAGGAGGGCTGTTGAGCTTCTTAAGAAGAATGAGGGGCTTGGTCCTATTACTGCTGCTGTGCAGGCTGTAGATAACGAGTTTTTTATGCCATTTGTGGCTGGAGATGTTTTCGAGAATTATAAGAAGGGTGCGCGTCGGATTGTTTTGAATTATGCTAGAAACTTCGGCGAAGATTTGAGGCAGAGTAGTGAGGTTGAGTATAGGATTGAGTTCCCTATTCATAATGCGACGATTACGGGGAGGATTGATGTGTTGGGTGATAGAGAGGTTAGGGATTATAAGACGTTGGATTATAGTGAGACTGAGGGTTCGGTGACTATGCAAGAAGCTGAGTTGCAGGTTAGGTTATATGCTGCTGGTTTGAAGAGTGTTGGCAGAGCGGTGAATGGCGGGTCTGTGGCGTTTTTGAGTAGTGAGGCTCCGGAGATTGTGCCGGTAGATGTTGGCGAGACTCATGTTCAGAGGGCAGTGAAAGAGGCTGAGCGGGTAGTGGCGAGTATCCGGAATAAGCAGTTTAACTCGAATCCTGGAGAACATTGTGGGGATTGTGATATGAGAGATATTTGTAGGTGGAGGTGGTAAGTATGGTGGTTGGTAATATGGAGAGTAGTCGTGAGAAAGTTAGGCGTTTGTTGAGGGAGCTTTTTCAGTTTGATGCGCAGGATTTGGATTTTGGGATTTACCGTATTTTGAATTTTAGGCGGAAGGAGATTGAGCGTTTAATTGAGAAGGATTTGATTGCGGCTGTTGAGGCGGAGTTTAAGGAGTACGCTAAAGCAGGTATGGTGGAGTTGCAGAGGGAGGTTGAGAGGCTTAAGGCTGAGATTATTCGAGATTTTGGCGAGGGAACCATTGATGCACAAGGTCGGGTTATGAAGCATGAGGATGCGCCGAGGATTAAGGAGTATCTGCGGAAAGTTGAGGAGTTGAAGAGTGCTGAGGTTTCTGAGGCTCAGATGAATGAAGTTTTCAATCATGTTTACGAGTTTTTCTCGAGGTATTATGACAAGGGCGATTTTATTTCTAAGCGGAGGTATGGTGGCAAAGAGAAGTATTATATTCCCTATAATGGTGAGGAAGTTGTTCTTTATTGGGCAAATAAGGATCAGTATTATGTGAAGACCGCTGAGTATTTCAGAAATTATCATTTTAAGGCTGGCGGTTACCGGGTTAACTTTTTGCTCAGAGAGGCTGAAGTGGAAGTGAACAATGTTGTTGGAGCGAACAAATATTTTGTCTTATGCGATTCAGATTTTATTAAGGTTGATGAGGAGAAAAGGGTTGTTGACATTTACTTTGAGTGGAGAGCGCTTACGGATGAAGAAGAGAGGAAGTTTGGAAAGCGGAATGTTCAAGATGCGCTTGTCGTAGATGCGGTTGACAGAATTTTCTCTGAAACTAGCGGCAGTGATGTGAGTAACGTGCTTCGGGTTAAGGAGAATGGCGAGAAAACGGTTCTTGAGAAGCATTTGAGCAATTATGTGCGGAGGAATACGACTGATTATTTCATTCATAAGAATTTGAAGGCTTTTCTTGAGCGAGAGTTGGAGTTTTACATAAAGAATGAGGTTGTGGACCTTGACGAGTTGGAGAATTTGGATGAGAGGAGTTTGCGTATTGCTAGGGCTAAGGTTAAGGCGATTCGTGAGATAAGCCGGAAGATTATCGAGTTTTTGGCTCAGATTGAAGACTTTCAGAAGATGCTTTTCGAGAAAAAGAAGTTCATCATTGGCACGGAGTACGTCATAACTTTGGATAAGATTAAGGAGTATGCTGGCGAAGAGTTTATTGAAAGCATTGTGGAAGAGATTTTGAAAAACACGAGGCAACTCGAAGAATGGAAAGAGCTTTTGGGCATAGAAGTTAAGAGTAAAAAAGATTTGGTTGAAAGGCAGATGTTTGATGGAAAAGAGTGGAAGAAGCTTCCTCTAGATACAAGACATTTTGGAACAGACTTCAAAAACCGGTTACTTGAGGCTCTAAGTGAAAGAAATGATTTAGATGAAATTCTTGACGGGATTCTAATAAAGAGTGAAAATTGGCAAGCCTTAAACTTACTTCTTGGCAAGTTTAAAGGAAAAGTTCAATGTATATATATTGATCCGCCGTTCAACACGGGAACAAACGAGTTTCTCTACAAAAACAACTACCTTGACTCATCTTGGAACTCTATGATGTATGACCGTTTGCGATCAGGAGAAATACTATTAGAGAAAACTGGAAGCATCTATGTACGAATAGACTATCATGGGAACCATTATGTTAGAATGCTCATGGACAATGTCTTTGGGAAACAAAACTTCAAAAATGAAATTATAATCAACAGAACCAAAAAAGTTTTTGAAGGCGCCAACAGGTTTATCACAGCCAATGATTCTCTTTTTGTGTATTCAAAATCTGAAGGCGCTTTCTTCAATATTGCTAAAAAAGAAAGAGGAGAGCAAAAGTGGATACAGGCGCATTCGCCTGGAATTAGATGGTCGGAAGTGAGCGAAAAATATCTTAGTTATTACAAATCAAGTCAGCTGAAACTTGAAAAGGGGAAATACTACTCTCGAGGGAGGGTTTTCAGAGGAAAAGTTTGTATGCCCCCTAATGGTCGTCATTGGACTTTTTCGCAGGAAAGGCTTGAAGAATATGACAAAGAGGGCAGAATAAGACTGAATGAAAAAGGTATATTAGAATATCTTACTTCGCCTTTAGAAACCGTTGATTCAAATTGGACTGACATCCCGGGATATGTTGTTCCTTCAAAATGGGGCTTTCCAACCGAAAATTCAGAGCAGCTTCTTCAACGAGTTATCGAGACTTCTTCGAACAAAGGTGACTTTGTTCTAGATTATTTCTTAGGTAGTGGCACAACAACTGCAGTAGCGCATAAGCTTGGTAGGAAGTGGATTGGCGTTGAGATGGGTGACTTTTTTGATAATATTCCTCTTAAAAGAATGAAGGCTGTTTTAGCTGGTGAGCGGTCAAGCATTAGCAAAGAAGTTAATTGGAAAGGTGGAGGCTTTTTCAAATATCATTATGTTGAGCAGTATGAAGATACGTTAAGCAACATTGTTTTCAGAGAAAAAGACAAGACCCTCCAAGAAACGCTGGAAAGCTTTCAAGACTACTTCCTACGATACATGTTGGATTATGAAACCAAAGACAGCCCAACAAGGCTTAACGTAGAACAATTCCAAACACCTTTCGACTACAAAATATTGGTAACCACTGCCGGCGAAAAAAGACTCGCCACAGTAGACCTCGTTGAAACTTTTAACTACCTTCTCGGCATAACCGTAGAAAAATTCCGTACATTCAAGAACCAAGAACAAGAATACCATTGTGTTTTTGGAAAACTCAACCAAGAAAACATCGCCATTATATGGCGCAACACAAAAAACATAGACCTCAAAAAAGACAAAGAATTCATAGAAAACACAATACTAGCCGGAACAAAACCTGACCGCATTTTCATCAACGGCGACGGCCTAGTTGAAAAAGCCGAACCAATCGAACCTGAATTCAAAAGACTAATGGGGGCGTAGACTACAATGCGAAAGCAAATCAAAGTCAAACAACCAGGTAAATTCCGGCTCGAAGACCACCTCCTCCTAGCAAAATTCATAGCAAACAAACTTGGCATAAGCAAGCTCTCAGATATCAAAGACTTCAAAGACGTGCCAGAAGAATTCGATGCCGAAGGCAGAAGCCACATGTTCCACGCCATACTAATTCGCCCGGGCACCACCATACCCGAAGATAAACTCGAACAATACGACGACAACATCAGAAAACACTTCGAAAACTGGAAAAAACGCAGAAAACCAAACCTCACCCTCAAATACTTCCAATACCTCGCTCTGCTCTTCACAGAAATATTCCTCGACAATTACTTCAACAACCCAACACAACTCCTCGAACAAATAAACAACTGGATAATAGAAAAAGCCGAAGAGCCAGGCTCAGGCATAACCATAGACTACGTTTTCGGCAACATAAACAAAATCGCCTATTGGATGGCAACAGGCTCCGGAAAAACCATGATCATGAACATAAACTACTGGCAATTCATGCACTACAACAAAGGACCACACAAAATAAACTACGAAAACATCATACTCATAACACCATCAGACGAGATGTCCAACCAGCACCTCGAAGAACTAAAAACAAGCGGCATACCCGCCATACTCTTCCAAGGAGATACAGCCGGCTACTTCACCACCGAAGACAAAAACACAATCAAAGTCCTAAGCATACACAAACTCAAACTCCCAGAAGACAAAAAAGGAGAAGGCATAACCATAGACGTCTCAAGTCTCGGAACCAAAAACCTCGTATTCGTAGACGAAGGGCACAAAGGACAGAAAACAGAAGACATGAAATGGAAACAAACCCGAGACTGGCTCGTCAAAGACGGTGGCTTCACATTCGAATACAGCGCAACCTTCGGGCAAGCCATATCCAGCCCAGCCGAAGCTGCATTCAGAGAATACTCCCAAGCCATACTCTACGACTACTCATACAAATACTTCTACGGCGACGGCTACGGCAAAGACTTCCGCATACTAAACGTAAGTACCAAAAAATTTGCAGACACAGACGTGATAATAATCCAACTCGCTAATTTAATGTCATTCTATGAGCAACTCCTACTATACGAAAAACTTCAAAAAGCCATCACAGAATACAATATAGAAAAACCATTATGGATATTCGTCGGGAGCAAAGTCAACGAAGCCACATCAGATGTATTACAAGTGGTAAAATTCCTAAACTGGTTCCTCACAGAAAACGAGAACATAGTTAAATCTCTAATGAAGAAAATACTCGACGGAAACACGGGCATACTAGATCCAGAAAAAAGAGACGTCTTCGCACCAAGATACCCTGAAAAAAACTTCCCATACCTGAGAAGCGAAAAAATGGCTCCAGAAGAAATCTACGACGACATCCTAAACAAAATCTTCCACACATCAAGCAAAGCAACAATAAAGAAACTACGCCTCATAAACCTCAAAAAAACAGAAGGCGAAATAGGACTAAAAGCAGGAACATCCGAAAAATACTTCGGCGTCATAAACATTGGAAATAGAGCCGAATTCATCAAACTAGTCGAAGAAAAAGCAAAAGAAATACCCGTAGAAAATGATGTAACCACACAATCTCTATTTGACCAAATAAACGAACCAAACACAACACTCAACATGCTAATCGGCGCCAAAAAATTCCTAGAAGGCTGGAACTCATGGCGCGTCTCCAGCATGTGCCTACTCAACATCGGCAAACGCGAAGGCGCACAAATCATCCAACTATTCGGAAGAGGCGTACGCCTAAAAGGAAAAGGCTACTGCCTAAAACGAAGCCGCTTCATTGAAGGACCACACCCAAAATACTTAGAGCCCCTCGAAACACTAAACATATACGGCATAAAAGCTGACTACATGGAAACCTTCCGTGAAGTCATAGAAAGAGAAGACGTGCAAGCCTACCAAGAAATACCACTTAAACCAGAACCAATCGAACCTTTCCCAAGCTACCTAAAAATTCTAAAACCAAAAGAAGAAAAACCATTCACCCAAGAAATATTCATTCTCCAACCAGAAGAGGGCATCGAAGCCAGAATAGACCTACTACCCCGCGGGATAGTAATCGACGGCAGAGAAGAACAAACAATGATCACAACAACCCTTATGCAACCCAAAACCATAGACAAAAAACTACTCGACCTCGTAGACTGGAATGAAATCCTCTTCTCCATACTACAATACAAAAACGAAAAAGGCTGGTACAACTTCATAGTCACCAAAGAAAACCTAAAACAAATCATACACCAACAAAAATACCAACTCTTCTGTCCAGACACCTACCTAAGCAGCCACGGCAATAACTTCTCAGAAACCTACGAACGCATAACAAACCTCGTCACCCTAATCCTCAAAAAATACTTTGAAAGATTCTATGCTCAGAAAAGAAACGAACACGAAAAAGACAAGTACAAGGTAGACTTTCTACGATATACAGATGAAAACATACTGAAAGAATACAGGCTAAGAATAGCCGAAGACGACCAAAAACTAATCGAAGAAATCAAAAAACTCATAGAAACAAAAGAAATATTCACAACAAAAGGAAACATCACCCTCTCCAACGCATACTTCCAAAACCACCTCTACCAACCCCTACTAATAAGACCAAACACAAACAAAATAATAACAATCCCAGCTGGACTAAACGAAGGCGAAGCAAAATTCGTCGAAGACCTCAGCAACTACCTCAAAAGCAATCCAAACAACCTAAAAGACTGCGAAATCTACCTCCTAAGAAACCTAACCCGGGGCAAAGGAATAGGTTTCTTCCAAACTAGCACCTTCTACCCAGATTTCATACTATGGATAATCAAAAAGAAGCAACAAAAAATAATCTTCATAGACCCAAAAGGACTCACATTCATACGTAACCTAGAACACCCAAAACTAAACCTACACAAACATCTTAAAACCAATATCCAACCAAATCTCAATGACCCACAAGTAACACTCGACGCTTTCATTATCTCATACACACCCTACAACAAAGTAGAACAAATGTTTCGACACTACCACGTGGGAAGAACAGAACTAGAAACAAACAAACACATACTCTTCCAATATGAAAGAGAAGGAGTACCCAACCCCACATACATAGAAAAAATGTTTGCTTTGTCCCAAAATTGATTACTTACATACATTATCGTTAAAATCCTCTTTTCACTTTTCCTCTGCCACTCTTACCAAATACTCTTTTCCTTCAATATCTGTTCTCAAAATTGCTATTTTCCTTCCCTTCAATTCATTTAGTTGAGCTATCAAGGATTTATCTTTTATGCAGACATTGCCGAATGACATGCAAAGAATTAATCCTTCCTCTGTTTCTTTTATTTCCTCAAGCTTTCCATGGGCTTCTTCCCATGGCTCTAAACATCTTAGTTCCACGAGTAATAAAATACTCTCTTCCTGCATATATATTTTATCTTTGGCTTGTAAGAGAAGAGCTTTTTTACGCTATTCCAAGCTTTGGAATGCAGGCGAGATAAGATTTCCTCAATTCTTCTCTATCTATGTGGTAATAAATGTCTATTGCATCACTTCTTGCATCTCCTCTTAGCTCTTGTATATACTCTCTGGGCATTCCATTTCTCCTGAGCCATGTTGTAAACCAGTGCCTGCAGCAATGAGGGGTAAAATGATCCTCAATTCTATCTGAATTTGGATTGTGCAAACAAGCTCTTTCCGCCCAGTAAATGAAAGAGTTATAGAGACCGCTTCTATCAAGCCTCTCTCCTGTTTGGTATGAAATAAAAAGTGCCTTGCAGTTTTGCTTTGCTATTGCTTCTCTTTTGCTTATCCATTTCTTTAAAAGCACTGCTGTCTCATCATCAAAAAATACTATTCTATTGCTCCTCTTTGCAGTTGGCTTCAAAATTATGCTCATTTCCTGCCAGTTTATATCATCTAAATCAATTGCAACAAGCTCCTTCCTTCTTATTCCTGTTTTTGCAAGAAGTGCTACCATTGCCTTATCTCTTATATCAGCTATTGAATTGATGAACTTTACCATCTCTTCAACACTTATAAGCTTTCTATGGGCATCATTGTTATCGCTTTTATAAGTATGGAGGTATCTCTTCCTCACTTCAAGGGCAACATTCTTGGCTATAATTCCTTCATAGACCATGTATTCACATAATGCTGATATGGCTGAGAAGTGATTTTCTATGGTTTTGTAATTTAGTCTTTTTTCCCTTAAAAATCCAACATAACTCCTTAAAATATCTCTGTTAATGCTTATTAAGTCAATTCCATTTATTTTTAAAAAGGATGAAAATATTCTTAAACAAGATTTGTAGCTTTTAATGGATCCCTCTGTAAGTCCTCTTATTTTGCAGTCTTCCTCAAATCTTCTTATCAATTCCTCATTCTTTAAATTTGTTAATACTTCCATATCCACCACCTTCCCTTGTCTTCAATTAAACCATATCTTTCAAGATTTTCTAACTGCCTGTTTATTCCCTTTGCAACATCAGCCTGCTCCATCGGATTTATTCCAACTATATCAAACACTTCTCCTTTCTCTATCTTCCCTCTCAGCCTAAAGGCATCTATTATCTTCCTTTCATATTTTCTAAATCCCTCTATCTCTTCTAAAAATGGCATTGTTCTATACCTCTTATTTTCTTCTTCAAGCCTTTCATAAGCCTTTGACAGAATTTCATATTTTTTCTCAATTTTCTCAATTTCTTCTTCCAGCTCCTTTATCCTTTTTATAAAATCTGCTCTTGTTCCATATGAGGCATCTTCATTTTCCTGGCTAAGCGAGTTTTCAACATGCTCTATAACAAATCTTGAAATTGACAAGCCAGATTTATCTGCCAATTTCTGCCATTTTTCCTTCATCTCAGCACTTGGCAGATAAACAAGAACAGCCCTCTTCATTATTGTATCCGTCTTGTATTCCTTTTTCCTTCCTTTCTTCTCAAATCTTTCCTTTGTCATTGATAAAGTAACAGATAGCTATATATAAAGTTTAATATTAAAAAAGCGCTGAGGGTGGGATTTGAACCCACGAGGAGCATAAGCCCCACAGGCTCTCCAGGCCTGCGCCTTACCGCTTGGCTACCTCAGCTTTTCCACATTTTTGGATATGTTCCGGGTTTCATTATAACTCTTTTTGTATCCGCTACTATGCCACGATCTTTTTCAATTATTTCCCTTGTGCTCATCAGTGCCTCTGCAATTGCAACAACTTCTCCCTTTAAAGTTTTTATTGCAATCTTGCTTCCCCTTTTTATTCCTGTTTCAACCATTGCAACTCCTGGAATCATGAGATTTGCTCCATGGCATATTGCATCAACTGCCGAATCTTTTATTATTATATCTGGGAGATGCTCTACAAGTGTTTCAACTGGATAAATAATTTTTTTGATAAATTCTTTTCCCTCCTCTTTCCAGAAAATATAGGCATCAAGTAGCTCCTGCAAAAATATTGCATCCTCCTCCTCAAAAATTCCTGTTTTTGTTCTTCTGAGTTCTTCCATATGTGCCCCTACTCCCAACTTTTTTCCTATATCCTCACACAAAACCCTTATATATGTTCCTCCCTCGCATCCAACTTTAAAAAGAACATCCTTTCCATCCATTTCAATTATGTTTATATAATATATAGTTCTCTGCCTTCTAACTCTTTTCACAGCAGCTTCCTTTGGTGGAGTCTGCCATATTTTACCGACAAAACTTTTTATAACTTCTCTTAATTTTTTTTCATCAACATTTGAATGAAGTTGCATCACACACACATATTCCTTTGATATTTCATGCATAAGCCCTATTGCTTTTGTTGCGTTCTCCAAGGCAATTGGTAAAACACCGCTTACATTTGGGTCAAGAGTTCCTCCATGCCCCGCTTTATTTAAATGAAGAATTTCTTTTACCCATGCAGCCACCTGGTGGGATGTTGGCCCGCAGGGCTTATCTATAATAACAACTCCATTCTCAATTGCTTCTTCAATACTTCTCTTGCTCGGCTCTTTCCCAAAAAATGGGCTTGCCTCCTCCTCACTTTTTACAAACCTTTTTCTTTTTATTTTGGGTACCATCTGCAACTCCTCTTCTTCATCGGACAAATTTTCTTCGTTTTGCAGGGTGGGCCAGCATTTTCAAATATTGTTGGGGCAACCTGTTTAACTAATTTAAGCATTTTCCATGCGAGCATTCTTATTTCCCATTGGGCATGAAGACAGCATCTCAATTCAAAAAAATTCAAAAGAGAGCGGGCATTCATTGAAACAATTATTGAAGTGCAGGCTGCGTTTGGTAAAATATAGCGGGCATCTTCAATTGGCACATCCTTCCTCATTTCATCATAAAGTTCCCATATTTTTTTAATCATTTCATTATATTTTTTTCCATATTTTTTTCTTAATGAAGGAGGGACAACATAACTCATTTCCTGAACAACATATCTCTGACTTTGCTGCGAGTAGGATGCTATTCTATGTCTTACAAGTTGATGGGTCAATGCTCTTGAAACACCCGATATTTCAAAAGTAAAATATGCATGTTCAACAACGCTTGTATGCCCCATTTCAATTACCGCCCTTAAAATTTTTTTAACCTTTTCCTCTTTTTGCAGTTCTTCAAATTTTTTTTTTGAATGGGTAAAAATAGCAGAAATTCCAGCAATAATATCTGGCTCAGGTGTATAAGCTATTAATCTAACATCCATTTTATTCCGTCTCCAGCAAATCAATTAATTCTTCCGGATCTCTAACCCTCTTTAATTCATCTTTCTCAATCACTGGAATCCCTTCTATAAATTTTACTTTTGATTTTTCTGCAAGAATAAATGATTTTCTTTCAATAACTCTTGATATATTTGAGATTATCCCTGCTCTTTCAAAAATCTTTCTGTCGTTTATCCCAACTATAAAAATTTCATCTAAAAGCTTTGAAACTGCGTTAAATGGGCTTCTGTAAGTAGGAAAGATGAAAGCTCCAATATCTTCCATGATTTTAAGCATTTCATCCCTTATTTCCTTCATCTCTATCTCCTCTCTTTCTATTTCCTCAAATAAAGTTATCGGCTTGATGAAATCATATCCAATATAGCGAGCCATTCTCTCAGCAACTTCAACACTTGCACGCTCCCCTCTCTCATACATCTGAATTGTTTTTCTTGAAACACCAGCTATTCTTGCCAGCTGCCCGATAGAAAGCTCCTTTTCCTTCTTTAGCCTGCTAAAAGCTTCTCCATCTATATTCACATAAAATCCCCCAGGCGCAGCGCATACAACAGGCGGGCGCCCCCTGATGTAGTTCTCGAGAGTTTTGAGGGTAAGAATGGGCACTCCATATCTGAAATATACAATATCATCTTCAAGAAAAGTGGAGCATGTTTTTTCTCCTACTATTATGGGCAGAGCACCTAAAAATCTTGATATTGAAATAAGTTCCTTCGCGTTTTCTTCGTTTATTGAGTCTATGTTGTTCAATACTTTTATGATTAAGAGCAGGTTATCCCTTCTCGCAACAAAATCAAAGCTACTCGGTCTTATCTTACATATCCTGCTGCAGTAAAACCCCGATCTTGTAAGAAGCATTTGTGTTGATTGAAGCAGTTCTTCCTTCATTATGACTATATACTTATATATATAAAAACTTAATTAAAATTTGTGTGGATTGGAATAGATGATACAGATGCTCTAAACAAAGGATGCACAACTTTTGTTGCAACTGAAATTATAAAAGATATTGTTTCCTTGGGATATGACTTAATTGGTTATCCCCGCATTGTTAGGTTGAACCCAAATATTTTATGGAAGACAAGAGGAAATGCTACGATTGCCATTCAGGTTGGAATTGGAGGAGGTAGAAAAAATTGCATTGGGGAAATTGGTGAAAAAATATATATTTATGAAAAGAAAAAGAAGGAAGCAGATGAAGAGGATATAATAGAGGTTGTTGATAGAATTATAAGAGAAAAATCAAGCGAGGAAGCAAATCCTGCATGGGTAGTGAGCAAGAGAAAGTTCAGCAGAAAATTATACAGCAAAGCGGTAAAAGAAATTGTTTCAGTGAAAGAAGTTAAAAAAATTTTACAGGAAAATGGAGCAAAATATAGATGTTATAGAGGAGAAATAGGATTGGTTGGGGCTTCTTCAGCAATTTCATGGAAACCATATGATAGGACATATGAACTCCTTACTTATACAAGTGGTAAAAAATATATTGAAAAAGAAAGCGTAATAAAAATGGACAGGTTATTTCCTTCCACATTTAACAATTATGATTATGAAAATGATTATATAGCAATTTTTCCGAAAGCAAATTCTCCTGTATTTTATGGGATAAGAGGGGAAAATGCGGAAGATTTAAAGGAAGCAATGAAAATTTTGGTTTCCTCTCCTATCGAGAGATGGCTTATTTTTGAAACAAATCAAGCAACTGATGAGCATTTGCAGAGAAAGAAAATAGAAGAAATAAAACCATATGAATCTGTGATTGTAAAAGGAAAGGTTAAAAAAGAGCCATTTCACATAGAAGGAGGGCATTTAATATTTTCAATAATTAATGGAAGGGAAATAGATTGCGCAGCATATGAGCCCACAAAAAATTTCAGGAAATTAATAGAAAAATTAAAGCAAGGAGATGAAGTGATTGTTTATGGGGGGGTTAGAGAGAAGCCGTTTACAATAAATATAGAAAAAATAGAAATAAAAAAAGTTGTTGAGATATATAAAAAAATAGAAAATCCTTTTTGCGAAAATTGCAATAAGCATATGAAATCAATTGGAAAAAATAAGGGATACCGCTGCCCCAAGTGCGGGAAAAAAGCCGGCGAAAAAGATGCAAGGTATATAAAAATAGAAAGACCAAAACCAGGAATATATGAGGTTCCAGTAATGGCAAGGCGCCACCTCTCAAAACCCCTAAAAAGATTTTAATTTATTAAATGCTCTATTATATAATCATGAACTCTTTCATTTATTGCAATTAGCGAAATGTGATCTTCTTTTCCGAGAGGCCATGCTGCCCCTTCCAAAATATAGAGTGGTTTTCCTTCGATATAAGGGCTTTCTGTGGGGCATAAACCATCTGAGTAGTGGGCTATACCATCGTTATCAAAATCTCTTGGAAAATCTCCAAAAATAATACCTATGTCTCCTCCAATTGCATAATAATCAATTAAATCGCTTGTATTGTAACCCATTGCTTGTAAGAAAGGAGAATTATAAATCATATCTGGAACTTGAGCAATCCACCATGGAAAATATGCATATTTTATTATGTTTTTCAAAAAATATTCATTTATATTTGGTGGAACTCCATGGCAGGGCGTGCCAACAACAATTAAATCATCTATTTGGTGGGGTCCTATTGCAACATCAGCATCTCCATCTCCATACCATGGATTACCATTTCCATCCCAGCTATCATTCCAGTAATCTACATCTGACATATAATGCTCAGCCATAAATCTTGCAATAAGACCACCCATGCTATGAGCAACTATATCTATTGTTTGATTTGTGGGATAGCCATTTAAAACAAGAGCATCCCTTATTTTTTGGGATACTTTTGCAGCAATCCATGGAATATGGTGCTCACTCCATTCTGGCTCATAAGTAAGCCATTGTATTCCTGGCTTGTTTAAATCAAAATCAAGCACCTTAAATCCTTTTTCCTGCAATTTTTGTGTTAGGTTCCACCATGTATAATTTAAAAGTGCGGGACTTACGCTTCCAACCCATCCATGAATAAGAACAATAGGAAAATCGCCTGATTTTTCAGGAATTATCGATATTTTTATGCTTGTTTTACATCCTTCATAATCTATATAGCCAGAAAGATTTCTTTCATATTCAGCAAAAATTTCAACTTCTGATGTTTCATTAACATTTGAAAGAAAGAAAGGAACTTCCGCCAATCCATTTTTATCCGTATAACTAATTTTTTCAATAAACTTTTTTCCTTTAACAAAAAAACTCCATTTCACGCTTGCATTCTCAATCGGCTTTTTCTCCTCTCTTGAAATTAGGCTTGCCTTAAAAAGACAAGTTTCTCCAGCAACAATCTCATTTCTGCTACAACTTAAACTTATTTCAGTTTCATAAATTTTTGGATAAATAACTAAACTTGCAAAATCTTCTATGACATACTCTCCAACTCTTACAATTGCAATTATCTTAACCTTGTATTCCTCTTCATTCACATCATAGGGTGCAAAATAATTCATCTCCAAAATCCTTCTGTTATCTTCGCAATAATCATTTTTTTTCTCAAGTCTGCCAGTGCTTTCATTTGCCTCAATGCGCCAGGTTATTTCCGCGCTGCTTGCGTTTCCCTCTATAGTTAATGTTAAATTTGTATTTTTTCCCTCTTCAATATATAAAATTTTTGGAGTTAGCTTTATTTCTATTCCCTCCTTTTTTGGATTTTTTAAAAAAAGGAAAGATGCTAAAATAATAATAGACATGATAATAATTATAACAAAGATTTTATTTTTCATGTTAGCACATTTTGAAATCTTTGCTTTTCTCCTTTAATTTTTACAGGATACTCTCCAGTTATGCATCCAAGGCATAAATCTTTCCTATCTTTTCCAATTGCTTTAATCATTCCATCTATTGATATGTAAGCAAGTGTATCCGCATCTATTTCCTTTCTTATCTCTTCTATACTTCTTTTTGATGCTATTAATTGCTCTCTTGTTGTCATATCTATCCCAAGATAGCAGGGAGCGATTATCGGAGGAGATGCGATTCTTACATGCACTTCTTTTGCTCCATAATCACGGAGCAATCTAACAATTTTTTTCATTGTTGTTCCTCTTACTATAGAGTCATCAACAATAATTATTCTCTTATCCTTTATAATACTTCTAACAGGATTTAATTTGAGCAAAACAGCCCTTTCTCTTACATTTTGAGAGGGCATTATAAAAGTTCTTGTAATATACCTATTTTTCATAAGCCCCTCCGCCATAGCGATGCCACTTGCTTTTGAATAGCCATATGCATGAGCCCTTCCAGAATCTGGAATTGGAACAACATAATCAGCATCTACTGGACTTTCCTCAGCGAGAATTTCTCCCAATTTTTCTCTTGTTTTATAAACATCAACTCCATCGATAAGCGAGTCTGCTCTTGCAAAATATACATACTCAAAAAAACAGTGTGCTTTATGTTCTTCCTTTGAAAGAATATAGCTTCTATATTCATTTGGCTTTATTTCTACAAGCTCACCTGGCTCAACATCCCTTACAAATTCCCCTCCAAGAGCATCTATTGCAACAGATTCAGAACATATGATATAGCCATCATCTATTTTTCCAATACAAAGAGGTTTTATTCCGAGAGGATCTCTTAAACCAAAAACTCTATTGTTTATCATAAATGTAAATGAATAAGAACCCTCTATTCTTTTTATAATTCTTTTTATAGCTTTTTCAACATTTACATCCCTAAGATAATCAGAAAGCATGTAAGCAATTGCTTCCTCCTCGCTTCCATAAACAAAATTATATCCCTTCTTCATCATTTCCTCTTTTATTTCAGATGAATTTACGATTATTCCATTGTGGGCAATTGCAATGTCACCAGCAGAAGTATGTAGGCTGAAAGGCTGGGCATTTTCTGGGGTAGAAATCTTTATAGAATAATATACATGTCCTATTCCTTCGCTCCCCTTCAGCTCTTCAAAATTTGTTTTATTAAAAGCCTCCTCAGCCAGTCCTACCCCCCTATATAATTTTATTCCCTCATCATACAATGCCATTCCCGCCGCCTCTTGCCCGCGATGCTGCATTGCTACGAGAGCAAAATATATTTTTTCAGCTACATTTTTGCGGGATGAAATTGCGACAACCCCACATTTTTCATTCATTTTTCCAGTTATATTTTCTCAATCTTTTAGAGCGGCCAAATCCGCAGTAGGCACAGTATTTTTTCCTTACATGATAAGCATGCCTTCCACATCTTCTGCATACAATATGCGTCTTTTTTCCTCCTTCTTTTGAAGGTGTTCCCTTACCCATTTTATCACTCCTCTTAAGCCATTATATATATTATATTGTCTCCCCTTACAATAACCTTATCCAAATCCCTCTTTTTTTCCCCATTTATTATTTCCTCTGCGTTTTTGAGTATTAAGTTAAGGTGAGGGTGGTCATATCCTTCAAGTATGCCTCGATATTCTTTATCGCCCTTAATCTCAACAACCACCCTTTTCTCAATGCTTGAATGAATTAATTCCAAAGGTTTCATGTTATTGTATAAATAGGAGTTAATAAATTTTTGCTTTATTCGATGCTTTTAACTTAACCAAAATTTTCGGTAAAAATATGCATCCCATAGAATGCATTTGGTGATAAATGCAAAGGGATGCAATTATTGAAAGAAAAATGTATCGTTATGAGAGATAAAACCAGTGGAATTCATATATTCGTAAGGAGAAGCAGAACTGCCATATGGAACTGGCTGCACAAATTCGGAGTGTATTGAAAAATAGCATCGCAGATAAAATGCCCTATTGTGTGCGATGCAAAACAGATGGAAGGGCATGGTATTTGATACTGAAAAGATAGAACATTTTGATACCTATTTTCCAAGCAAGAGATGGAAAATAAAACATGTGAAGCTCTGGTTTTCCATTTATGTTTTCTATTATAATTTGATACGGAGCCATCAGAGTTTATCCAAAAAATCCCCAGTTTTTTTATTGTAGAGGGGTAAAAATGGATAATGAACATGAAAGATTCATAGTAGCATTTGCAGGAGGTAATGCAATGCTAAATTTAACAGCACCTTCACATGTTAGAAAAATTAATATACACAATTTTTATCCCTACTTGAAATGAGATATTTAAAGATAGAAAAAGATAGGACATATGAATTTCTTGAAAAATTGAAAAAATATGGAAAGCTTTACGCTCCTGTTAAGATATCTGATAAATTTTATCTAAGGAAAGAAATAGAGGATGTAAAAGAAATTGCGTTTGATTATCAGCGCACATTGTTGCCTCTTAAAAAATATTTCCTGCCAACATGCGAAAAAATGTTTGATATAGATATTGAAAAAAATGAATATAGGGAAAATCTGGAAAAGATTGAGCCATTTGTTATATTTGGGGCTCATGCCTGCGAGATTGTCGGGCTTCGAATTCTCGATGGAGTATATTTAAATGTTTATCCTGATATATATTATGCAAGAAGGAGGAAGGCAGGAATAATAATAGGGCTTAGTTGTTTGCCAGATGAATACTGTTTTTGCAATTTAAGAAGAACTGATTTTGTAGATATAGGGTTTGATTTGTTTTTTCATGAATTGCCAGATGGCTATTTAATAAGGGTCGGAAGTCAGAGAGGGCACGAAATTGTTGATGAAAATATAGAATTGTTTAAGAGCGTTGAGCAAAAAGACATAGATGCTTTTAGGGAATTTGAAGAAAGAAGGCAAAAATCATTTAAATATCAGGGAAGCTTTGATAACATTCGCTACATTCTTGAATTAACAGCAAATGATAGGTTATGGGATGAAGAAAGTGAAAAATGCCTTGGGTGTGGAAACTGCACAATGACATGTCCAACATGCAGATGCTATGATGTGCAGGATATACCGAGAATAAATTTAAAAAGCGGTGAGAGAATAAGATTCTGGGATTCATGCCAGTTCAGGAGCCACGGGCTTGTGGCGGGCGGGCACAATTTCAGGGAAACAAAGAAGGATAGATTCTTTAATAGATATGTGTGCAAGAATTCTTACTTCTATCCGCTTGGCACTTCCTATTGTGTAGGGTGTGGAAACTGCACATATTTCTGCCCGGCAAACATTGACTTTCAAAAAAATCTGGACAAAATAAGAAGCAATTATGAGGTGATACATGGATAATGTTTATTCAGTTTATAAATGCAGGGTGCTCAGAACTTATGATTTGACGGATGAGGAAAAATTATTTCTTTTTCGCTTCGAAGATTCTGTAATAGCAGAAAAATGGGGCTTTATTCCCGGGCAATTTGTTCAGCTTACTCTTCCCGGTGTTGGAGAAGTGCCAATTTCAATATGCTCTTCACCAATGAGAAAGGGCTTTTTTGAATTATGCATAAAAACCGCAGGCAGAGTTACCCAAAAAATACACGAAATGAAGCCAGGGGATATTGCAGGAGTAAGAGGTCCATATGGTAACGGTTTTCCAGTTCAGAAATTTGAGGAAAAGGACTTATTGCTTATAGGATGTGGAATTGGGATGGCTCCCCTTCGCTCAGTCTTTATGTATGCTGTCGATAACAGATGGAAATTTGGAAATATTACAGTTATAAACAGCGCAAGAACAGGAAATAAGCTTCTTTTCAGAAAGGAGCTCGAGGCAATGCGCGATATGGCGGAAGCAGAAAACATAAGAATAATTCAAACGGTTACACGCGACCCCGACTGGCCTGGCTGGGTTGGCAGGGCGCAGGAGCACATAAGACATGCAAACACCAATCCTAAAAATTCCTATGTGTGTGTGTGCGGGCCACCTCAGGTTTATCATGAAATTTTTGAGAAGTTAATAGAAGGGGGGTATAATCCTCGTAACATATATGTTACTCTTGAAAGAAGAATGAAATGTGGCGTCGGAAAATGCGGGCATTGTATTGCGGGTTCATCAACATTTCTAAAGTACATATGCATAGATGGACCAGTATTCGGTTATTATGATATAATTTCAGTATCTGGACTTATATGAGGGAAAAAATGAAACTAAAAATTGGAATATATGGATTAACTTCCTGCTATGGCTGCCAGCTAAGAATGGCGAGCGTAAAAGATATTTTAGAAATTTCAAACAATTTTGAAATAGTTTGCTGGAAGATGATGTCAAGTAAAGGGGAAATAGAGCAGTGTGATATAGCATTTGTTGAAGGGAGTGTCACAACAGAGAAGGATGAGGAGGAGATTAAAATGATAAGGGAAAAATCAAAAATTGTTGTTGCAATGGGTTCATGCGCAATCCATGGAGGAGTGCAGGGCTCGCTATTAGGTGAGGATTATAAAAAAATTTTTAAGGAAGTTTATGGAGAAAATTCAATTGATTATAAAGCAAAAATTGGAGAGCCATTAAAGAAATATATAAAGGTTGATTATAATTTGCCAGGTTGCCCGCCAGAAGAGAATGAAGTAGTTTATTATCTCGCAACTTTTGGCATGGGAACATATCCTGAAGAAAAGGACTATCCTGTATGTGCTGAATGCAGAAGAAATGGTTATCCGTGCCTGCTTATAGAAAAAAATGAACCATGTCTTGGTCCAATAATAGTTGCGGGATGCAATGCAAGGTGCCCCGCTCATAATGTTGCTTGCATTGGTTGCAGGGGTGCATTACAGCATAATGTCGCTTGGTTTGATTCACTTGCAATTACATTCAAAAATAGGGGAATTAATAAAGAGGAGATAAAGAAGAGAATGGAAATATTCTGCAAGCAGAGCGAAAAAATCGAGGAAATTATTGAGAAGGTGTTTGGATGAAAATAGAAAGGGAAATAAGAAATGACCATCTCGCAAGGATAGAAGGGAAGGCAGGCGTTGTTGTTGAGATAGGTGAAAAGATAAATGCAAGAATAAATGTTACAGAGGGGCCAAGATTTTTTGAGGTTCTTGCAAGAAATAGAAAATATGAAGATGTGCCATCAATATGCTCCCGCATATGCAGTTTTTGTTCCATACCTCATAAACTAACTCCTATAGAAGCAATAGAAAATGCTCTTTCAATTGAGGTTAGCGAGCAGACAAAAGAAATAAGAAATATGCTATATTTTGGAAATGTTGTTGAAAGCCATGCTCTCCATCTCCTTCTTTTTGTTTTACCTGATTATCTTGGATTTGCGGATGCATTTTCAATGGCTAAAAATTATCAAGATTTGATGAAGAAAGGTCTGTTGCTGAAAAATTTTGGGGCAATGGTTCAGGAGATTATAGGGAAAAGGGAGATACATCCAGAAAATCCAGTTGTTGGAGGATTTGGTAAATTGCCAGAAGAAAAAGAAATTAAAAAAATAATATATGGTGGAAAAGAAGCAGTTAGAGCATCCATTGAATTAGTTGATTTTATGGTTGAATATGAATATCCATCTTTTATGAATATGGAAAGAAATCATCTATCAATAAAACCATATTCTGGCTATGGAGTTTATGGGGATGAAATAGTTGCTTCTGATGGAAATAAATTTAAAATAAACGAATATAAGAACAATATAGAGGAAAGAGTTATTCCCTATTCATTTTCGAAAGGGAGCTATTATAAAAATTCACCTTTTATGGTGGGCGCCCTGTCAAGGCTTGTAAATAATGGAAGTTTGATTGATGGGAGTGCAAAAGATTTGCTTAATAAATATTCAAATTTCATCAGGGCTGACAATTGTTTTGCAAATAATTTTGCTCAGGCAGTAGAAATGGTTTATTTTATAGAAAAAATTGTTGAAATTGCTGAAAAAATTAAGATAAAGAAAGAGGAAAAGGCAAAAGGAGGAAAAAGCGGACATGGTTTTGCTGTTACTGAAGCCCCAAGAGGGATACTTATATATGAAGTAGAAATAGAAGATGAAATTGTAAAATATATGAATGTAATAACACCAACCGCAATGTTTTTGCCAATGATGGAAAGAGATGCTGAAAACATGGCAAGAGGTATGTGGAATAATGGTTATAGAGATGTAGAGCTTATAGGGAAAAAGGTTGAGATGGCAATAAGAGCTTATGACCCGTGCATTTCTTGCAGTGTTCATGCAGTTAAAAAATGAATCTTGTTGTTTTTCTTGGAAGTGAAAATGGAGATGATTCTGCAGGGTATGAATGCTATAAAAAAGCTATTTCAAGAATAAATGCAAGAATGCTTTTCCTTGGAACAGATGTTTTTGAAATTTTGAGAAAATATGAAAATGAAAAAAGGGTAATAGTTGTTGATGCTTTTTATGGAGTAGATAATATTATACATTTGAAAAATGATGAAATTTTTAATATCGAAGCAAGGAGCGAACACGCCCATTACATTTCGCCAGTTGAAGCGATAAAAATTTTAAAAGAGGCTGGCTTTTCGCCCGAGGAATTGCATCTTATAGGAATACCAGCAAAAAGTTTTGATAGAGTGACATATAGCGAAGAAATGATTGAGAAAGCAATAGAAAAGATAGAAGAGTTGTTAAAATAATTTTATAAGCCCTTTTCTGCAATATCTCCAACTATTGGAAGTTTGAACATTTCTCCTTGGTAAGCTTTTAAAATAAGAATTATCCAGAGTATAAAAATTAATATCCATATAATCCATGATATAACTGTAAATATGTACCATAGCCCATACCAGTACCAGAAACTCAAACCAAAAAAGCCCCCAAAAATTATGGATAAAATCCATAAAGGCAGGAATGTAAATATTGATTGCTTTGCATGAAATTTTACAAATTTATTATCTTTTTCCAGTATATAGAAAATTATTCCAGTAATCCATCCAAGCACATAGCATAAAGCCCCTTCCAGATTTTCTTCCAAACCAAGAGATGTTTTTGCCATAACAAGTATATAAACCATAAATAAATACTTTTTCTATATTTTCTTTGCCTTATATTTTTCTTTACTATATATGTCCTCAATTTCTATGTCATCCATGCTGTTTATTTCTCCATAAATTTTTGCAATAAGCACACCTTTATTTCCTTCATTTTTATATATGCGAGAGGAAAATATAGTAAGGCATTTTTCATAAACAATTATTCCATTCAAATTGTAGTCATGCCCTCTTATAAATGCTTTTGCTCCTATATTTTCAAGAAATTCATCTAAATCCTTCTGGCTATAGCTTATTCCCGCTCCTCTATAAAGATTTGCAATTTCTGGATCACTCCATGTAATTGCTTCTATGTCGTGAATATCATTTTTATCAATTTCTTCGATTTTTTTATCCTTAATTATTCCCCCATGAGAAGCAAAAACATTGTTCAGCAGGCAGGCGAGAGGCATCTCTCTGAAAACTTTTGCGTAATCAGCATATTTTTCCCCCATTTCAATCTCAAAATCATTTGGATAGCATGGAATTGCATAGTTTGCTTCGTGATTTCCTTTTAACAAAAAAATTTTATCTGGATTTTTGCATTTTTCTTCGAGCAAAAAATCTATGTTTTCAGAAACACTCACATCCGGCGGATTTCTATCGACATAGTCACCAAGAAAAATAAGAAAATCAAATTTTTCTTCATAAAATCTTTTTACAATTTCCCTTGCAACCACTGCATCCCCGTGTGTGTCGCCGGCGAGCATTATTTTTCCATTTAGGCGAAGAAGAGAAGGCTCCTTTTCCATTATCTTTCTTGCTATTTCAAGATAATTCATTTTCAATGTAATTCCAATCTAATTCATAAATTTCAGCCCAGTGCAACACATTCTTCATGATTTCCTCATTTTTATAGTCCATGCAATCAATTGTTGAATTTATTTTTTCTAAGGGAATTTTGTATGTGCAATTTCTGTATATAAGTTTAAATGGCATTTCCTGAAATTTTTCATATGAAGCATTAGTGATGGCAATAGATTTATAAACATCAATTACAACTCCTTTTTTTACCATTATGTCATCTATTACAATATAGGATATTCTTTCTCCTTCAAAAGATAGCTCATCTATGCAATTTCTCCAGTCATCTTCAGTCCATATTTTATATTGGCACCATGTATTACCATTCTTATCGTATGTTGTGTTAAAACCATATGCAAATAAAAGATTGGATATTCTGTGGTCAGATAATATTAAGTTATCTTTTGATATACTTTTATTCATCCATTCAATTAAATTAATCGTGCTTTCTGGAATTCCCTCGCATATGTTTGCTGAATATTCTCCGAGAGGATATATACTTGCAACATTTGTTATCAAAAGAATTGAAATAAATATTGCAAATGCATTGTATGAAAAATTTATTTTTCTTGTGGTAGATATTTCATAACTTTTGATATGCTTCGCTACATAACTTATGCCGTATCCTACAAATATTGCGAGTGGCTCACTTAAGTATTCGATATGTCTTTCGATGTATAATGATTTTAAATCAAAAGATATGGAAAAAATTATTGATGAAAAAATTGCAAGAAGCCATCCCTTTATATAATTATTTTCTGTTTTTCTCCATCCTATTGCGCCGAAGCCGCCTATAAGGGAGAATGGAATTGAAAAAGCAACAAATTTAATTGAGATGTATCCCAAGATGAGGAATTGCCCGACTGCCACGCAGATTATTGTTATCAATGGAACCATCGAAAATGTCAGGAAATCATTTTCAAATTCAATTTTTTTAAAAACAAAATATTTTCTTCTTAGTTTTATAAATATGAATGATAAAAGAAATAGCACATATGAAAGAATTATTATTTCAAGTGGAGAAAGATGTTTTCCTTCCATAAAAAGATAAACTGGTTTGGCAATAAATGCCCAATACAGGAATGTTGATGTAAGAGAAAATAATACATAAAAAACATCTTTTACAATATTTTTGCTCCATGAATTATTTTTAATTTCACTCCAGAATATAGCAAAAATTATTGATATTAGGTAAAAATAGGTTGTGAGATGATGGGAAAATATAAGCAAAATGGTTGAAATATATAGGGGAATATACCATCTGCCATCTTTCTTTGTTTTTAGATAAAATAAAAAAGAAACAAGCAGGAAAAAATGTCCTACTGTAAGAGGAGCGGAATGAGATGTTTGGTATGCATGAACTGGAAGAACAGCAAGTATTATTGAGCACATTAAGGAAAGTTTCTTTTCAAAGCCAATTTCTCTTGCGATGAAATAAAATATAAGAATGCAAAGCCCCCCAAAAATAGGTCCGATGATGGAAAGGGCATAAATCTCATTCATTCCAAAAAAACATAAGATTGAGGCTGATATATATAAAGTCGGGAAAAAATTATAAGATGAGCCCCATCCCGTATAATTTATAAAAATATCTCTTGTTTCAATAAATTTTTTCGTCAGATAAAAATATATCCCAAAGTCATTTCCCCATGCCCCATATAAAATTATAGGGATTGCTCTTATGATTACCGCTGATGCAAATATTATTAGCAATAATAAATTTGTCCTCTTCATTTTTAGTTTAATTAATTTAGAATATAAAAACATTTTTAGAAGATTAACAAAAAAGTTATAAATAATGGAGAAAAATTAACAGCATGAAAAAAATTGCAATTTTAATAGCATTTCTGATGTTGCCTGTGCATTTTTTAGCGGGAGAAAGTCAATCAAAAGTATTGGAAATAATAGATTCCATAAATGAGGAAACGCTTCTTTTTTATGAAGAAAGCCTGCAAAGCTTTGGCCCTCATCCAACTGGCAGTGACGCATGCAATGCGGTGGCAGATTTTATATTTAATGAGTTTGAAAAAGACGGGCTGGCGGTGGGGTACCAGCACTGGGAGAGAAATGGTATTAGCGGGAAAAATGTTGTAGCAACAATGGAGGGAAAAACAGATTTTATTGTTATAATCTCCGCCCACTATGACACAGTTGAAGTTTCTCCAGGAGCGGATGATGATTCATCTGGCGTGGCTATGGTTTTAACTGCCGCAAAAATTTTATCAAAATATAACTTTCTGCATACCATAAAATTTGTTGCTTTTTCTGGAGAGGAGCAGGGGTTATATGGAAGTGAATATTTTGCAAGAGATTCTTATAGAAGAGGGGAGAAAATAATAGCGGATATTCAGCTTGATGGAGTTGGTTATGCAGTTAATGAAGGGAAAAAGGTAAGAATATCTTCAAATGATGCATCTCTTTGGATTATTGGTATAGCAGAGCAGATAGCAAAAGATTATAAAAATAAGATTGACCTTGAAATCAGCAGGCATGATTACACAGGAAGTGACCATAAATCTTTTTATAATTATGGTTACGAAGGAGTATTTTTCCTTGAATATGAATTTAATCCAAATTATCACACTTCTGAGGATAAAATTGATTACATCAATATAACATATATGACAAAAGTTTGTAGGTTAGCAATCGCAACTCTTGCAACAATTGCAGATAAAGAAGTAAATGTGATGGTTAGAATAACTGAGCCTGAGCTTGGAAGCGTATATTTTGCTGGTAGAAAAATAATTGAACTTTATACCCACGCTACAATTTTGATTGGTAAGATAACATCTGCTGCTGAGATAATAGCGATAAAAGAAATTGAGAAAGTTGATTTCTATCTCGATAAAAGATTTTATGGAACGGTTTATGAAGAGCCTTACAGATTTACATACAAGACATTTGCATTCTTGAAACATAAAATAAGGATTTTTGCTTATTCAGACACTGAATTTGATGAGAGCGAAATAAGTGTAATATGTTTCGCATGATAGGCAAAGAAGGTAGAAAGGAGAAATGTGTTCTATGCAACAAAATAAGTGAGGAAATTTCATCCACCCTAAAAATATGTCTTTCCTGTATAAGAAATAAGCCAGATGAAGCGGTTAAAATAGCGATGGATGCCCATAAAAAAATAAGGGGCGATTTCCGCCTGCCCGCATTGCCACCAAGGGATGAGAATGGGTTGGTATGCGGGATATGCGCAAATGAATGCAGGCTGGCGGAAGGAAAAACTGGATATTGTGGAATAAGAAAAAACTCTGGCGGAAAAATTGTTGCGCAGGTAATTGCTTTTACTTATTATGACCCACTTCCAACAAATTGCTGTGCGGGCTGGTTCTGCGAGGGGAGCAGGGAAAAAGGATATAATTTAGCTGTATTTTCCTTTGGATGCTCATTCAACTGCATTTTCTGCCAGAACTGGGAGCATAAATTTGTTGATGGAGGTGAAAAAATAGATGAAAAAATTTTGCTGGAGAAGGCAAGACATGCAAATTGCATATGCTATTTTGGTGGCTCACCTGAGCCAAATTTGCCACTTTTTTTGAAGGCCAATAAAAGAATAGTTGAAGAATGCAAGGCAAGGATATGCTGGGAATGGAATGGCTCTGCAAATAAGAATTTAGTAAGAAAGGCTGCTGAATTTTCATATGCTACAAATGGAACAGTAAAGTTTGATCTAAAAGCATTTGATGAAAATTTAAATATCGCTCTTACTGGTGTATCAAATAAAAGAACACTTGAAAATTTTGAGATGATAGCAAATGAATTTGATAGAGATATTTTAACCGCAACAACTCTCCTTATTCCTGGTTATATAGATGCGCAGGAAGTTGAGAAAATTGCAAAATTCATTTCATCTCTAAATCCAGATATACCCTACTCACTTCTTGCCTTTCATCCAGATTTCAAAATGCTCGATATGCCATTTACAACAAGAAAACTCGCTATGGAATGCTATAATGTAGCGAAAAAATATTTGAAAAGAGTGAATATAGGAAATGAACATTTATTATGGTAAAGTTTTTTTAATGCTTTATGATTATTTTCATGGAAAGAAAAGCTGTTGTTGCCGGTTCATTTTATGAAAAGAATAAGGAAGAACTTATTAATGAAATAAAGGAATGTTTTTTAAAAGGACCAGGAGAAATTCCTGAAGTTAAGGAAGGCAGGGGAAAAATAAAAGGAGTTGTTGTTCCTCATGCTGGCTATATATATTCTGGATATGTCGCCGCACATGTTTATCATGCAATCGCAAAAGATGGTTTTCCAGATAGATTTATAATTATGGGACCAAATCACTATGGATATGGCTCACCAGTTGCAATATCAACACATGGCTCATGGCTTACTCCCTTAGGAAAAGTTTTTATAGACGAAAATGCAAAAAAGCTGGCTAAGGGAATAATATGCGAGGATGAAATTGCCCATACATATGAGCATTCAATAGAAGTTCAAATTCCTTTCCTTCAATTTTTAGGAGAATTCAAATTTATTCCAATATGCTTTGCAATGCAGGATTACGAAACTGCAAGGGAAGTGGGAGAAATAATAAGTGAGGAAGATGCTTTAATAATCGCAAGTTCAGATTTCTCTCATGTTAGTTTTTCAAAATTTCCTAGCAGGGAAGATATAGAAGAAGTAAGGAGGATGGATAGAATTGCAATAGATGAAATCCTAAGGATGGATGCAAAAAGATTGATTGAAAAGGTTGAGGAAAATGACATAACCATGTGTGGCTACGGCGCGGTGGCGGCGATGCTGGAGGCGGTGAAAAAAAGGGGGGCGAAAAATGCAAAACTTCTGAAATATGCCACTTCATACGATGTTGAGCCGGGCACATATTGCGTTGGATATTCAGCGATTGTTATTGAGTAGGTTTGAGGGCTTCCTGAATTTTTGATTGAAGCTCATTTATCCTTTCCTTCAGCCTGTTTTCCTGGCTTTCCATTGTCTTTTTTCTTATCTCCAAGTTTTCTTTTTCCTCCTGCAATTCCTTAATCAGCTTGCTTTTTTCGGATTTTACTATTAAATTTCCCACTCCTTTATATACATCAGCATTTTCCTCCAGTTTATTAAGTTCTTCGAGAGCATCTTTTGCATCTCTTAACCTTATTTCAACCTGCAATTTCTGCTGTAAAAGCAATTCCATCTGTTGCTGGAGTTGTTGCAATTGCCTCAGTTGATTCTGCACTTGCGGAGGTAAATCTTCAAATTTTGTTGCCATAGATTGCTATCTAATTTAGTTATTTAAATTCTTGGTTTTGAATGACTGATTAAAAACAAGCAAAATATTATATATTGCTTTTATTTTCATTTCAGATGGCTAAAGGAATGTATCATTATTTAAGAGAAGCATGGAAAAAACCTGACACATCTTATAATAGCCCTCAGTGGCATCGCCTGATAGAATGGAGAAAGCAGGGGGCGATTGTAAGAGTTGCCTCACCTTTACGCTTGGATAGAGCAAAATCTCTCGGCTATAAGGCGAAACAGGGCTTCGTGGTTGTGAGGGCGAGGGTGAGGGCTGGTGGAAGAAGGAAAGAAAGACCAAATAAAGGAAGAAAACCATCAAAAATGGGTGTTAATAAGATAACTCCTAAGAAATCGATAAAAAGAATAGCGGAGGAAAGAGTAGCGAGGAAATATCCAAATATGGAAGTTTTAAATTCTTATTGGGTGGGGAAAGATGGAAAATATCATTATTATGAAGTAATATTGGTAGATAGAAGTCATCCCGTTATAAAAAGTGATAATAAGATAAACTGGATTTGTGATGAGAGAGGACGCGCCTTCAGAGGGAAAACATCTGCGGGGAAGAAAGGAAGGGGTTTAAGAAAAAGAGGCAAGGGAGCAGAAAAAGTTCGCCCGAGCGTGAGGGCAAATAAAAGGAAAGAATAAATAATAAATTTCAATATATTTTCATGCCAATAGCTGTCTGTCCAAATTGCAGGGGAGAATTTATAGTGAGGGATGAAATAACTGGAAAATGCCCCTATTGTGGAATAAAACTTTTATTCAGAGGAAAAGATGAAATTATTGAAAAAATAGATATAGAGGAAATAGAAAAAAGAGTAGATGAAATTACTAAGGAAGATAGTAAAAAGCATGAAAAAGACATAATAAAAATTTTAATTGATGAAGAATATTTTTCACAAATAGAGGAGGAGGTTGATAAATTATAGTGAAAATACCCATATTTCTGTATTCTCGGGTAAATCTTCCTGGGTTAATTCTACTTCATTTGCTACATATAGTATTTCCATGTCCTCCGCCATATCAAGAAATTTATCCAATCTATCAATTGGGAGTGAAAGTCCCTCTATCTTGTAGTGCATTGGAATAACAACCTTTGGTTTTATTTTTTTGCACATCTCCATGGCTTCTTTTGCATTTAATGTGAATGTTCCACCAACTGGAATAAAAAGAATATCTATATTACCTATTTCCTTTATTAATTTTTCATCTACTTCCCCTATATCCCCAAGATGACAGAGTGTTATTTCTTCATATTTAATTTTGAAAACTGTAATTTCTCCTCTTTTTCTCCCCTTCTCCCTATCATGATATGATGAAAAAGTTTCAATTTCTATTCCATCTACTTTTTTACCATTTTTTAAAACAATACTTCCTTCCTTTTCAACAACTTTTGCCTGATTGTGGTCAAAGTGTTCATGTGTGATAAGGATTATATCACCCTTAATTCTCGGCGGCGGGATGCCAATCGATACGCCGTCATGAGGATCAAAAACTATTGTTTTTCCATTTGAGATTGAAAAACAGGAGTGGCCATACCATCTTATTCTCAACATTTTTTCCTCCTAAAAAATTCGAAAAGTCCCTTCTTTTTGTAAGGAATATTTTCATGCCATTTTTTTCCAAACCATAGCTTTGGTCTATCTCCCATTAAGACAGCAATCTCTTCTTTTTCCGCTGAGTTTTTGTCATTAAATACGCCTGCTTCATGCCATATTTCCATTATTTTAACTTTTGCCTTCCCTTCCTCTATTTCAATAAAAGAATTTTTTGAAAGGTCTTCAATTACTTCCGCTTCCCTATATTCAACTATTTTCCTTGCTTCTTCCTTCCATTTTTCAATTTTTGATTTGCTTATATCTGTAGTTAAACTCAATGATTCGGTATCTGCAAAAATAAGTTCTTCAACACTTTTAATTCCAGCCTCCCTCAATTTTTTTTCATAGACAATCCCTATACCCTTTATATTTTTCAGGTCCATTTATTCATAATCAAAATTTAATATAAAAATATGTTGTTATCCGTTTCTAAAAGCTTTTACCTCCTCAATGCTTGGAACTTCTATTTTAACTTTTTTTCTCCCTTTATTATATTTTTCCTTCCCAATTTCTTCAATTACCTTCCTTCCTTCATCCCTTATTTCATCGAGTTTTTTATTTACCCTGTCAACAGTATCCCTTAAAATGAGTGCCATTGCTACGAGAAGATTTTTAAAAAATACTGGAAATCCTTCAAAAATTATATCTCTCTCTGGAACTCTTATCCTCCATTCTGGTTCTTCCCCAAATTCACTAATTCTGAGACCCATTCCTGCTTCCAGTGCATCTGAAAATGTTGGGTCAAGCTGAACCCATTCTCCATCTATATAAAGCTCGGCACATCCATGCAGCGAATCAAGAAAACCCAGCATTTCATAGGTTTCCCTTATTATGGGGTCATCTTTTATCATTAAATCAAAAAGCTCCTGCGTTGGTGCAAGCGCATAAAGGCGATATCTCGCCTTAATTCCGCCCGCCCTTGCGAGCGCTATCAGCAAATTCATTTGATCAAGGCATACGCCTCCCTTGCTTTTAAGCACTCCTAAAGCCCCAACCATAGGCTTGAAGACGAGATATTTCTCATTTTTTACAAAATAGAATATTGACTTTGCATATTCATAAGGCTCTTTTTCGTATGCACCAAGTTTTTTTGCAAATGCCCTTATTTCTGGGGCATCGCATTCACATAATCTTGTAGGGCGGAGATATTTTTCGTCACTTATAGGAGGTAAATCCTTGAAATCTTCTTCTCTTAAAATTTTTGTGCTGTCATACATGCTTTCATCATCAAGATGAGCCCATGGTTTGCGCGAATTATAAATCCTTTTTTTCCATGCTCTTGCATTTCTTGCCAGCGCTTTCGGATTTCTTGCAATTACATATAGTAGAGGCAATGATGTTTTTATAAAATTCTTTAAAAGAGGCAAAGGAATAAAGTCTCCTCTATCTGTAATATCCATAAAATCACCTCATCTCTCCAGCCATTATCTCCCTCATTAAGTTTCCGCAGCCCTTGCTTTCTTCCCCCTTCATTCTTGTTACCTCCCCCTCTATAACAAATCCACTTCTTCCGCACTCCGGACAGCTTTCAAGCACCTTTAGCTTATCTCCTGTAATTATAAAGCCAGGATAGCTATTAGATGCTGGATCAAGGAAAGCAAATCTTCCTTCTCCACAATTACTGATTTCGTTATTTTCATCAATTATTAATGGATAAATCCATGGGGGAATATGCTTGTATCTTTCCTCGCATTCTATAGCCAGCCCGTTCATTTCTGACATTCCATAAATATCTCTATAATTGTTTATATCTATTCCAAAAAATTCTTCTATTCTTTTTGCAAATTCTTCAGATGAAACCTTTTTGTTTTCATATATTTTCCATCCTCCCCCAGTTATAATAACTGAATCTTTTGTAAGATTTAGGTAAAATCCCTCTTCTTCCATAAGGTTCATTAAATCATTTAATTGATATGGAAAAGTTAGAATATAAACCTGCTTTCTTTCTTTTTCAATTTCCTTGAGCAAATTTAATAACTTTAATTGTCCTTTTTGCATCGCCTTTTTTATCAAAATTAACTTGAATTTATCTCCTATTCCATTTATCTGCCCTGACATTATTCTAACTATATCAATCGTTAATGCTCTATCCGTTAAAAAATGTCTGTCTTTTTCATTAAAAATTTTTGTTCCTTCTGAAATCCATCTTCCCATTGTAAGATGTGTTTTTATAGGGCCAGGATAAACAAATTGAGCGTTATCTCTCGGCTTTTCTATTGAGAAAAGGAGCATTTTGTCGGCTGAATAAAACATTCTTTTTGTTGTTAAATCATCTCTGAACATAAAACTGAATTTTCCTGATGTGCCCGAGGAATGTGTTACTACACCATTGAGTTTTTCTTCAGCCCATGTTAAGAAATCCTGCAAAGATTTTCCATTAAAATCAAATTTTCCTATATCAACAGAGCAAACCCTATATAGCCATTCATATAAGTCCTTTGGATTTTCTGAAGGATAATCCTTGAAAAATTTATCTGGCAATAGAGGAATTTTATCTATATCTTTTTCATTTTTTATATCTTCTGGCTTTACATTGTTTTCCTTGCAGTATCTCTGATAAAAAAGATTATTTGAATAATGATGTTTGAAAGCATCTTTTATTGCCTCCATCCTCACTTTATTTATTTTTTTGTCATCATAAAGAAAATAGTCATCGAGCCCAAAAATTATTTCATCAACCCCTGCCCACTTTTCTTCTGGCAGATAAAACTCTTTTTTCAGATTTTCCATCAGATACATATTTTTTTAATGGCTTAGCAAATATAATTTTTATTTAAATAAAGATTTATCAAAATTAAATTCTATTTAAATGACATCCAGAAAGGTCTTTTCATCTTATTTTCTTTCATATTTTTCAAAAATTCTGCTATTTCCTTTCCAATTTTTGATAATCTGTATCTTTTCTCATCATCTTGCTCCAAAACACCATCATCTTTTAATTTTTTAAGATGAAAACTGAGCTTTGGGTTATCATCTATCCCTATTTCCTGAGCTATTTTTGTAAATGGATAGCTTCCTCCGTCTGAAAGCAAACTTATTATTTTCCTCCTTATATAACTTGATATGGATTCCGAGAATATTCCCAGATGAACATCTACTATCAAATCCTGTAAAATTTGCCTTTCCTTTGCATTTATCTTTTCAAAATTTGCAGATATTATAAGTTTTGAATTTTTTGAAGCACTTTTTTTATTCAGCCAGTCAAGAAATTCCCTTGTAGCAATAAAATTGTTATTATTTAAAATATATTCAAGGTTCATAAGAAGAATAACATTCCCTTCTTCTATATTTTCCTCTATTTCCCTCTTAATTTCCTCTATCTTTCTTGGTTTCAATTCCCTTTCAAGAGGGATAATCTTTATATTTTTTGCATCTTTCAGAACATCAAATTCCCTTGTAATGCATATTCCCTTTCTTTCTTTAGTCATCTTTAGAAATATATCAAGATAATTTTCTTCATAAAATTCCTCAAATTTTTTAAATTTTATATCCTCTATTGCTGCCAGTATGCTTTTTTCAAGTTCCTCAAAATCAAATGGCTTCCTTATATAATCACTTGCCCCTTCTTTCATTGCCTCTATGGCGGTATCAACAGTTGCATATGCAGTTATCATTATCACAGGCAAAAATGGCTTCCTTTTTTTAATCTCCTTAAGCGTTTCAATCCCGTTCATACCTGGCATTTTTATATCAAGAAAAACAATATCAGCTCTTTCAATTTTTTCCAGACACTCCTTCCCGCTTTTGGCGGTAATAACCCTATACCCATATACTTCAAGAGATGTCCTCGCTGCTTCAAGAATTTCCTCATCATCATCAACAAAAAGTATCTCCTTTATCATGTGCACCTCATAACTATATGAAATCTCGCCCCCTTCCGCTTGCTCTCCGCCCATATCCTTCCCTCATGCGCCGCAATGATATTTTTTGTTATTGCCAGCCCCAGCCCCGCGCCGCCGTCCTTGCCCCTATAGAATGGCTCGAAAATTTTTTCTATCTCGTCATTGGGTATGCCAGGACCTGTATCCTCTATTATCAGATGGGCAGAGTTTCCTTCTCTGAAACCTTTAACCCGTATAGAGCCATTGCTTGGAGTGTATTTTATTGCATTTGAAATTACATTTTTTATTGCTTTTTCAATCAATTTTTTATCACCCTTTGCATGTAGCCTATTTTCTATATCTATATGAATTTTCTGATTTTTATCTTTTATTGTTTCATCAAGCTCGTTAAATATATTTTCAATAACATCTTTAAAATAAAATTTTTCTTTTCTCAACTCCAAATCCTGCATATCCACAGAAGGAATGTGAAGCATATCGTCTATTAGCTTTATTAAACGCTCTATATTCTTTGCCATTTTTTCAAGGCTTTCCTTCTGCGATTTTGTTAATTTCCCGAGCTTTTCTTTTCTGAGTAAATCATTGTATGTTTTTATTGCTGTCAGAGGAGTTTTTAATTCATGTGCTATTGTATCAACAAAAGTTGATTTCATTCTGTCAAGCTTTGCCTCCGCAAGCCTTTTGTATGCCTCCTCAAGTTTTCTCTGCCTTTCAATTAACTCTTCCAGAGATTTTTCTCTGCTGATAAAAGTTATTTTTTCTTCTTCAAGAACCCCTTCAGGGAGCTTCTTTATAAAATCATATTTATACAATTCTTCTTTTATATTGCTTGGCAATCTCCTAAAATTTTCTGTTAATTTTTTGGGGGCATTTTTTCCATAAAATTTAAGAAATATAGGATAGCATTTATTCAAGAAATCCATATATTTTTCCTCTCTTTCTTCTTCAGTAAATGAATATATCTTATGAAAGTTTATCTCTCCCTTTTTATTTATTTTAATTCCTTCAACATCCGTAGAAATTCTTATTTCCTTTATTTCATCTGAATTACAATCTCTTATCATGGGTTCAAAAACAAGCTTGAAGAATGCAAAAGGAATAAACCATCTAATTATTTTCCTGTCTATCTTTTCCATTTCTTTTCCTATCTCTTCAATTATTTCTTCATAAGGAACAAAAGCAGAATATATCTCAATGAGTTTTGTTATTAAATATAAAAATCCTTCAGCCATATTTTCTTTTTCTATCCTATCAATACTTTCCTCAATTGCTTTTGTCTGCAGATTATCATCTATTCCTATATAACATCCTGTAAGAGAAGGATATAAATTTGTTGTTTCTTCCAAAATATTTTTTATGCTATCTATTCCTAAAAGGGGAGATATCTTGCTTATAAGATAATTTGATAATTTCTGAAAAGCTCTTAGCAATGCCACATCTTCCCTTAGCAATATTTTATATTCTTCCTCCTTTTCGCTTTTTATTGAAGAAATTAAAATTTTCTGCCCCGCTATTATTGTTAGTTCTACAATTATCATGAAGGAAGGATATATGATTATCCATTCAATAGGCAAGGAGCGGATGAATTCAATCATGGAATAGATAAAAATTAATGGAATAAGCAAGATTGATAGTATAAAAAATTTTAAATATTTTTTTCTGTAGGTTATATATATTTTTATAGCGAAGGATATAATGATTAAGGAAAGAAAAAGATTTAGAATATTTAGAAAAATAATCATATTTTAAGCCCCCTCCATGTAAAATAAATTTTTATTACAGCATAAAGAAGAATAAATAGGGCAATAGATATGAGGGAATAGGAAAGCAATCTTATCTCATATATGTCCCCACCAACAAAAATCCATGGGAGAAGAAAGAAAATATAGGCAATGAGGAGAATTATGCATGCTATAAAAATTAAATTTCCAACTCTTATTTTAATCAGTTTCATTATTTTGATGAAATAATTATAGGAAAAAATGGGCAATATAAGGGAAATTAAAGTTATAGCTCCAATTATTAATTGAAACATAATAAAAAAAAAGAAAGAGGTTTAAAAAATTAGCTATATCCTCCTATTTTCAGTGTGGGGTCGCCAAGCAAAACCCATTCCTGCACTGTTTTGCAGTCAATCTCATCTTTCATAACAGGGAAATTTGCAACATAGTTTGCAATTGCTGTTGAATGAATTTCTCCAAGAATTCTTTTATTTTCCTGTCCATAAAGCCTGAAAAATTCTATGTCAATCCATCCTCCAAGCCCCTGTATGCAATCAGGTATTCCATCCTTGTTCCCATCGCCCACATATCCATAGCCAAGCCCAGTGCAACCAATGCTTGCTATTGCCCCCCCATCTATTTTTCTTACAATCCATTCTCCAAAGCATCCAGGGCTCCACTCAGATTTATAATATGTCTCGTAAAGCTGTTTAATCTTCAGCAAATTGAACACACTTACATTGAACTGGCTGTTGTGGCAACCACCAATAACACAAACTGGATACATATCCTTGTTAGAAAACATCGGGAACTGGGTAACATCTATTCCAATCCATGTGCTTTCATCATGCGGCGGGTGCGTCGCCCAGCTCATCGGGTTGCCGTGCCCTTCAAAGTTCAAAAAGCCACATCCACCGCTCACCGCATTTATTATATCGTTTGCGTCTTGAAGTGTTCCTGTTGATGTGTATAACTTTATTCCTTCATATCCTGCCATGTATTCAAGTGCCTTTTCTGTGCTTACTTCGCCATCAAAATATGGGTCGCCCTCTGCTGGAAATGTATCACCCGCAACAACTACCATCTTTTTGAACCAATCCTTGCTTGCCTGATTTTCAGATTCATATTTAATTATTTTGTCAATTACAACTTTTAGCTCAATTTTGCTTCTGCATGCAAGCCTTCCAATATAAACATCTGGCACCAAATCAAGTTTATCCTTTTTCATTCCCTTCCATTCAGCAAATATTCCATTTCCATTGCTGTCCCAGTCCTCAAAAACAATGCTTCCATTTTCATATTTATAAATATCAGCAAAATATAAATCACTTAAATAGCCAGTTTCCCATCCAGAGCGATCGTCTAAATTTGTATATCTTACTGGCATTAGCCATCTCTCATTGAAAATTCCTCCTTGCCTACCTCCTACAAGCATAACATATTTTATTCCCCATTCCTCAATTGCATTTTTAATGAAATATTTCACTTTTTCAGCATCATCCCTGCCATTGCAGGGGAAATATTTTCCGCTGTAAATTTCATTCAGCCCCACTGCTATTGTTTTTATTCCCTTGCTTTCCTTATGCTGCTTCAATGTTTCAAGCTCGCTCAGCCATGCATCTGGTGAAATTATTAGGAAATCATAAGTGGATGTTTCTGCATGCAGGGGATTTTCTTCATGATATATTTTTAAGTTTATCCTGTCGGTATATGTTATTGAATTTTCCTTAAAATCATATATATATGGCTGTAAGAAAACTGAAAGAATTATGCACCTCTGCCCATTATAAATGCCAGCGAGTAAGCTATAATCAACAAAACTTTCTGGAAATCTTTCCTCGCTGTATATTTCTCCTTCCTCAATTAGAATTTTTCCTGTTGTAAAAACTTTTGTAAAGAAAGGATATGGCTTTACTTTATTTTCAATTTTTATTTTATTTATTTTTCCAGCGGAAAACTCAACATTTATTTTTGTTCCAATTGGAAAAGTAAGTATTTCTGTTTTGTATGGTAAAACAGGATAGCCCTCCATCATAAATGAATTCATGCCATTTGCAGAAACTATCATGTAATTTCCATCCTCTGAAATTTCTGGCTCGGAGAAATAAAATGTTTTCTCTATTGCATTAGAAGTTTTTGTCTGCACATCTCTATATCCAGCAAGGGATGCGCTTATCAAAAAAAGCCCAAATATTGCCAATGCAACTATCTTTCTCATGTTTAGGAATGGATAAATAATATTAAAAATTAACGCTTGCAAATGCTTTTCAATGGGCATTCATTGCATTTTGGTTTTCTTGAACTGCATGTATATTTTGCCATCAGCCAGAAAAGAGCAACAACTTCTTCTTTATTTTCAATTTTTTCCCAAGGAAAAATACTGCTCAACCTTTCCTGTATTTCTTTATAGCCAGCTTTTTCATCAACGAGCTTAAGCCTTGTTGCTATCCTTCTCATGTGTGTATCAATTACAAATGCATTTTCATATCCATGTATTGAGGAAACTACAACATCCGTCGTTTTTTCTCCCACACCAGGTATTTTAAGAAGCTCTTCCCTCAATTTTTCCTTCATAAGATTATAAACCCATCCCATATTTCCATTCCATTCCCTGCATATATAGCTCGCTGCCTCCCTTATCCTTCCCGCCTTCACCTTGTGCAGGCCACCGCACTTTATCGCAACCGCAATCTCATCTTTTCCTGCATTTGCCAGGGTGAAGGGAGTAATATCAAATTTTTTGCTTAAGCTTATAAATGCTCTTCTTGTATTTTCTGAAGACGTGTTCTGTGAGAGAATTGTAAAAATTAGAAGCTTGAATGCATCTCTTTTTATCTCCTCATAATTTATATCATCCTTCCACCAGTATTTCTTATATTTTTCCAATTCCTTTAAAATATCATCTGTTAGTTTCATTTTCTTGAAACTGAAATAAGATATGCAATTAATGCTTCAAGCTGAATTCTTTCATTGCTTCCTTCCACAATTCTGAATTCTATTTCTCCAATTCTATCAACTATTTCTGCTTTCAATCTCTCGTTTATTGGAAGATCAAAAACTGCGGAATGCAATCCCTTTATTATATCCTCACCCGATAAACCATCCTCGATTAGCATTTTATCGAGCTTCTCTCTTGCCATCAAAAAATCTTTTTTAATAAGAGCAATTTCCAAAAGTTCGCGGGCATTTTCGGGTCTTAAAGCAGATGTAACCTTGTATATATCATCTGCACCTATTTCCCCTGATATGTTTGAAGCAACCTGTAGAACATTTATTGCTTTCCTCATATCTCCATTTGCAACATATATAAGTGATGCCATTCCATCTGGTTTAATTTTAATTCCTTCTTTTTCCGCTATTCTTCTCACATATTTTTCCATATCCTCCGCCTTTATGGTTGAAAATCTGAAAACGACACATCTTGATTGAATTGGTTCTATGATTTTGCTACTATAATTGCATGAAAGAATAAATCTACAAGTAGCTGTGTATCTCTCCATGATGCGGCGCAGGGCGGCCTGCGCATCGGGCGTGAGCGCATCTGCTTCATCGAGGAAAATTATCTTAAAGGGGGCGTCGCCGATTGGAGCGGTTCTTGCAAAGTTTTTTATTCTGTTTCTTACCACATCTAAACCACGCTCATCGCTTGCGTTGAGTTCTGCAAAGCTTTCCTTCCATTTCTCACCATACAATTCTTTTGCTATTGCAATTGCACATGTTGTTTTTCCTGTTCCCGCGGGGCCAGCAAAAAGCAGATGAGGGATACTGCCAGTTGCTACATAAGCTTTTAAGCTTTTTACAACATTTTCCTGCCCCACTATTTCATCAAGCTTGCTTGGTCTGTATTTTTCTGTCCATATCATATTACCGCCCTCTTTTTTGATTCAATTGTTGCTTCTTTATCCAATCTGCTATCAATTCTTAAATCAATGTGTATTCTTCTCGCTCCCATTTCAACAATTGCTTCATATGCTTTTTTAATTGCGGAAAATAGCTCTTCAAGATTTTTTGCTTCTATTGTTGTTGCCATTGCACCAGTTTCATGTTTTAGCCCACTTTTTTCTATTTCTTCTATTGCTCTCCTGACATATTTGCTCACTGAAACACCTTCAGATGTTGGAAATATTGCAAATTCTGCAATAATCATCTATTTTAATGCAGGAAAAGTTTAAAAACTTTGATGTGCGAAATTCGTAAAAATAAAAAAGAAAAATTTATATAAAGAAGATGCATTCCCTCTCACTTCCGCAAGGTTTATATATATATAAGATATTACTATTTATCAAAAAGGAGGCAGATAAAAATGAAAAGAAAATATATAATATGCGGGCTTGTTTTGTTTGGGTTAGTGATGGGAATAGTTGCAAATCCAGTAAATGCTCAGAGCATTGAAACAATAGAAGTTGGCGGTCTTTTTGCAACAAATGCAAATGCAATAGCAACATGTGAAAAGTTTAATAGCGGGGAAGGAAGCTGGAAAGTAAATGGCTCAACCGCTCCAGGAAAATTTGAAACATACATATATTGGTATGACGGAGCGGGTGGCTTACCAGATGTTACGCATAACTTGGGAGTTTTTACAATAGATGATATACAGAGCATTTCATATTATACAAATAAGCCATTGCCAACCGATGGAAGCAATCCACATAATTTCTATCTTGTAATTTACACCCTGCCAGATGGTAGCGATGATTATGGATGGTATGGATATGCCCTACATGCTGAGCCATATTTCTCAGAAAATCTCAGCGCCCCAGCAGATACATGGGTTAAATGGAGCACAGATGATGGAGCAAATAAATTAACATTCTGCGATCACTGGAAAAGCGGTACATATGGCTTTTATGGAGAACCAACTTTGCAGAGAATACAGGAAGGAATAATAAACTGGGGGCAAAATTATAGCCATGGATTTGATCAAGATATAGATTATGGATTGGAAACAGTTAAGGCAATTTCATTCCAAACCGCTTCTGGATGGTATCAACTCTTTGATGGATATATTGATACAATTACAATAACATTGAAGAATGGAACATCCCTGACAATAGATTTAGAAAATAAGGTATGGATAGATGATGATTATAATAGCTCAACATTTGGTTATGGATATGATCACTTCAACACAATTCAACAGGGTATAAATGCTGTTGGAGAAGGAGGAAAGGTAATTGTTCATGATGGAACATATAAAGAAAACATTGTAATAAATAAAGAAATTTCATTGGTTGGAGACCCAGTTATAGATGCTCAAGGCGGGATAGGAATAAGCATAGAAGCAAACAATACCCTTGTTGAAAATTTCACAATATACAATGGCACAACTGGGATTAGGGTTTATAATAGCTCATTTACAGTTCAAGATGTAATAATAAATAATTGCACAATTTATAATTTTACAGATAACGGAATTTCCTTTGAGAATGTTATAAATAGCTGGGTTAATAATACTCAAGTTAATAGTAGCTCCCGTGGTATCTATCTTTATTCCTCCTCCCACAATAACATAACAGATTGCATTGTACATCACAACACCGGCAATGGCATTTACATCAATCACACATCAAGCAACAACACTATAACAAATTGCAGTGCTTATAACAATAGCGTTGGTATTCATGTGAAGTGGTCGCATGATAACAAAATAATAAATTGCACTGTTTATAATAGCAGCGGGCACGGCATTTTTTTAGAAGATACTTCCTTAAATACTAATGTAATAAATTGTGAATCTCATCACAATGTAGATAGCGGAATAGCAATTGCTTACGCTCCAACTAATGTAATAAATTGCAGTTTTTATAACAATAGGCTAGGTATCAATCTTTGGCATGGCTCAGGCAATAACATCACAAATTGCAGTGCTTATGAGAATACTCAAGCAGGTATCGCTCTTACTACGAGTTCATCAAGCAATAACATAACAAATTGCAGTGCTTACAATAATTATTATGGTATCTGGCTCGATTCCTCTTCAAACAACAACATAACAAATTGCATTGTATATGAGAATACTCAACATGGCATTTATCTTTATTCCTCTCATTATGTTAACTTAATAGGATGTGAGGTGTATGAGAACATCGCAGGAATCTATCTCAATGTATCACATTTAGCAAATGTAACTTCCTGTGATGTTCACAATAACAATGAGAAAGGTATTGTTCTAGAATCTTCCAACTACAGCAACATTTCCTATTGCAATTTTTCAGCAAATCAGCAGTGGGATTTATATGTATTTTCATCGACTGAGAATGAATTTTATTTCAATCAATTCTCTTCTTATCCAACAAATGCAAGCATTCTTTCCTATAGTGGTGATTTTTCTGTTAAAGGAGTTGAAAGCCCACCAGATGATCCAAGCGGATGGGAAAATATAGGTAAATATCTGAATGTAAGCTTAATCTCTGGTAGCCCATGGGTTAATTTATCAATTTACTATGAAGATGAAACAAATGAAGATAAGTTTGAAATGCTTAAATATAATGAAAATAGCGGAGAATGGGAAAGAGATGAATGGTATGAAAGCAAAGGAATAGACACGACAAATAATTATGTATGGGCAAATATAACTTCATTTAGCATTTTTGCTCCAATGCAAGATATAACTCCTCCAACTACAACAAAAGAAATAGGAGAGCCAAAATATGATGAATGGCTAACCTCTCAAACTCCAATATGGCTAAATGCAACTGATGAGGGCTCAGGAGTAAATATAACCCTCTATAGAATATATTGCGACACCGGAGATGGCGCAAGGTGGCATCCAAATAGCTATAGCGATGCTTATTGCGGAAATGAAAATATAACAGCAATAGATGGAGTATATTGGTATATCTATTATGCCTGGAATGTTAGCTTTGGACCAATTTACTTCCATGAAGAATGCGAGCATATTATAGAATATGCCAGCATCGATAACTTCGGAAACGAAGAAGAAATTCATAATCAAACCCATTATGTTGATAACACTCCTCCAACAATTACAAAGGAATTTGAAGGACCAACATATAATAATCATATAACAAGCGATACAACCATTTGGGTAAATTCAACAGATGATGATGCTGGCCTATGTCCAGTTGGCTCAGTGCATTTGCATGTAGAAGTATATAATGCATCTGGTGAAACTCCAGTAAAAATCCTTGATGAATGGCATAATGTTACAAGTGGAACAGCAACAATTTCATTTAATATTCCTGAAGAATGCGAGCACTGGATAAACATAACATCAATAGATGATTTAGGAAATACTGCATATCACAATCAAACAGTATATGTTGATAACACTCCTCCAACAATTACAAAGGAATTTGAAGAAATAATAATATTTGAAGAATACTTTGAGGGAGCATTCCCACCAGCAGGCTGGACAGTAATAGAAAATGCTGATGCGGGCGGAAGATGGAGGAGAAATGATGAATGGGGCAGGCCAAACTATGCGGGAGGATATGGTTATTGTGCTGATGCAGATAGCGATGCATTTGGCCCAGATAAGACAATGGATACTGAACTCCGAACACCTCAAATTAGCTTAGTTGGCTATGATTCAGCAACATTGAAATTTATGGCAGCGTATCGTCACTTTGGAAATGATTATGCTGATGTTGATATAAGCATAAATGGTGGAGCAAGCTGGATTAATTTATTACACTGGGTTACAAGTCATTCTCCATGCGAGCTTGTAACAATTGATTTAACACCATATATTGGAAATAATGTGATAATAAGATGGCATTACGGAAATGCCTATTGGGGTTTGTGGTATGAAATAGATAATGTAACAGTTACAGGAATGGTAAAGCAATGGATAACAAGCGATACAATTATTTATGTAAATTCAACAGATGATGGCTTATGTCCAGTTGGTTCAGTGCATTTGCATGTAGAGGTATATAATGCAACTACTGGCCAGAAGATATATGATGAATGGAGCAATATTACTGGAGATAGAATTGAAATTAATGAAGGATTTGAAACAAGCGTTCCACCTCCTGGCTGGACAGAAGTAGATGTATATGGAACACAAGGAGATTGGGATCAAATATCAGTCGGCCAGCATCCATCTGGTGTTTCGCCGCATAGTGGAAACTATATGGCAAGGTTCAATTCATGGAGTGCATCTGCTGGCTGTTCAACAAGATTATATACCCCGCAAATTGACTTTACATCTTCTCCAAATGTTGCTCTCTCCTTCTGGATGTATCATGATACTGGCCTTCCAGGAAGTCCTGATAGAGTAGTTATTCAATATTCATTGGATGGAACATCATGGAATGATATAGCAACATTTAATAGATACGATGGTTCAACTGGATGGAAACAGCATACTGTTGATTTATCTTCATATGTAGGAGGGCAGAATGCATACATTGGCTTCCTTGGAGTAAGCGATTATGGAAATGATATTCATTTAGATGATATTGAAATTGTAGGGGGTGATATTGTTGCAACAATTTCATTTACAATTGATGAAGAATGCGAGCACTGGATAAATATAACATCAATAGATGATTTAGGAAATACTGCATATCACAATCAAACAGTATATGTTGATAACACTCCACCAGTTGCTGATGTTGATGAAATTATTCCATATTGCCAGATTGTAAATGAGACATATCCAATTTCGATAAATGCAACAGCCAATGATTTTCCAGATTGTGCTGTTGGTATAGCAAGCATTACTCTATATTACAGATTTTCAAGATATAACTCAACATTTGGCGATTGGATAAGCTTGGGAACATTAAACAGCGAGCCATGGCAATGGAGCTTTACTGCTCCAGATGGCTCTGGCTATTATCAATTCTATACAGTCGCCTATGATTTTCTTGGTCATCATGAGCCATTGCC
>JACIWB010000004.1 GCA_014361245.1 Thermoplasmatales archaeon
GGTCCACTCAATATAGAGGGGAGAAAACAATATGCTCTAATAGTCATTGATGGTAATTCAAGATTACACTGTAACATTTATGATAGAATAAAAACAGAAGATGTGACCCATTCTTTGAAAGAAACTATTGAAAAATGGTGTAAGAAAGAAGGTATAGAAGTTGAATATACTCCTCCCTATTATCCACAAACAAAAGGAAAGATTGAAAGAGCCATAAGAACTTTCAATGAAGAATTTCTGAAAATGTTCTTTTATTACTTCAGGAATTTATTGAATGGTTTAACAATCATAGATACCACATGGGTATCCATGATTATCCTGCCAATGTATATTTTTCAAAAAATGTTACCGATGTTACTTGACAATACAGGAGGAAAAACTTTTTAATTGATTTGTAATACATTACCAAAATGCTAAAAGAAATAATATTTTATGGAAGAGGTGGTCAAGGCGCTGTTACAGCTGCAAATCTTCTCGCAAGTGCCGCCCTGAAAAGCGGGAATAGAGGAGTTCAATCTTTTCCCTTCTTTGGAGCAGAGCGCAGGGGGGCGCCAGTAAGAGCTTTTGCAAGGATAAGTGATGATGAAATTCTTTTGAGGAGTGAAATAAAGGAGCCAGATATTGTTGTTGTGCTTGATATAGGTATAATAGATGCAATTGATGTGACTGCTGGATTGAAAAAGGAAGGAATTATTTTGCTGAACAGCAATCGCGAGCCATCTAACTTTTCTTTTCCATTTAAGGTTGCTACTGTTGATGCAACGAGCATTGCAATAGAAAATAAAATTCTTGTAGGAGGAATACCTGTGGTAAATACTCCCATAGTTGGAGCACTTATAAAGCTAATTGATGGAGTAAAGATAGAAGCTTTATATGAAGCAATAAAGGAAAGATTTCCTGAAAAAATTTCTCAGGGCAATATAAATGCAGCAAAATTGGCTTATGAAAGGGTGAAAATATGAAAACCGCAATATCATATCCAATTGAAGGAGCGATGGGGAAAACAGGAGCATGGCGTGTATTTAAGCCAGTAGTGGATGAGCAGAAATGCATAAAATGCTATCGCTGCTGGATTTTCTGCCCAGATTGTGCAATAGAAATTGAGCAATTTCCAGTTATTGATTATAACTACTGCAAGGGTTGTGGAATATGTGCAAATGAATGCCCTGTAAAAGCGATTTCAATGGAGAGGGAGGGAAAATGATAGTAATAGATACAGCAAATCATATCTCTGCTCTTGCAGCAAAAATGGCGAGACCAAAAGTTATAGCTGCATATCCTATAACCCCTCAAACAACAATTGTTGAAAGGCTTGCTGAATATGTTGAGAAGGGAGAACTTGATGCAGAATTTATAAGAGTTGAATCAGAGCATTCAGCAATGACAGCATGCATTGCGGCCGAAGCTTGTGGGGTAAGAACTTTTACAGCTACTTCCTCCCATGGTTTGCTTTTGATGCATGAAATGCTTCACTGGGCGGGGCTTGCCCGCCTGCCTGTTGTGATGGTGAATGTGAATCGCGCAATAGGGCCCGGATGGAATATATGGAGCGATGCAAATGATTCGATGGCACAGCGCGATACTGGATGGCTTCATTTTTATTGCTCAAGCAATCAGGAGGTTTTTGATACAATTATACAGGCATATAAAATTGCTGAAAGTAGCGAGGTGATGCTTCCTGCGATGATTTCATACGATGGATTTATATTAAGCCATACATCAATGCCCGCTGGAATTCCTTCTCAAAAGGAGATAGATGAATTTTTACCTCCTTTTAAGCCGGCATGGAGCATTGTTGATGAAACAATAACTCATGGTAATATAATTGAGCCATTAAATTATGCAAAGGTAAGGTATGATATGATGCTTGCGATGGAGAAAGCAAAAAAAGTTATTGAAGAAGTAGGCGAAGATTTTGGAAAAAAATTCGGCCGCTTCTACGGGCTCGTGGATGAATATAAATGTGAGGATGCTGACTATGTAATAGTTGCGATGGCTTCCATAGCAAGTGAGGCAAAGTTTGCGGTTGAAAGGCTTCGAAGCAAAGGAGAAAAGGTAGGCGTAGTAAATTTGCGAACGCATCGCCCTCTGCCATTTGAGAAATTAAAATATGATAAGTTGATTGTAATTGATAGAAATATTTCTCCAGGGCTTGGAGGGATAGTATATAATGAAATTAAGGGAAAAGTAAAGGAAGCATATGGTTTCATAGGAGGGATAGGAGGGATGGATGTTAGCTATAAGGATATTGAAAGAATTTATGAGCTTGCAAAAAAAGGGAAGGAAGGTTTTTATCCATTTGAGGTGAGCTAATGGCAATAAAAGATTTGCCAAAAGAAGAATATATTCTAAAAGGGCATGCTGCCTGCCCTGGCTGTCCCATTACAATTGCCCTGCGAACCGCATTAAAAGCTCTTGGTAAAAAGGTTATATTTGTTATTCCCGCTTCATGCAGTGCTGTAATTCAATCTCTATACCCAAAGACATCTTTTGCATTTCCAACACTGAACATTGCATTTGAGGCAAGTGCTGCTGCAGCAAGTGGAGTTGCTTCTGCTCTTAAAATGCTTGGAAGAGATGATATCACGCCTGTTGTATGGGCTGGAGATGGAGGGACATATGATATTGGCTTACAGGCTTTATCTGGAGCGCTTGAAAGAGGGACAAATTTCATATATGTTTGCTACAACAATCAGATGTATTCGAACACGGGCATACAGCGAAGCGGAGCCACGCCATACGGCGCATGGACAACAACAACATGGAGCGGGAAAAAGGAATATGAGAAAAATTTTGCAGAAATTGTAATGGCTCATCGCATTCCTTATGTAGCAACTGCAACAATTGCATATCCCGAAGATTTATACAGAAAAATGAAGAAAGCGAAAGAGATTAAGGGGGCGCGCTATATAGAAATTCTTGCTCCCTGCCCGCCTGGATGGCGCTTTGATATGAGCAAAACAGTTGAGATGGCGAGGCTCGCTGTTGAAACAGGAGCATGGGTTCTTTATGAAGCAATTGATGGAAAAATTGAATTCAATCTTGAAAGCAAAAAAATTTTGGAAGGAAAGGAAAGGAAGTCAATTGAAGAATGGCTTAAAATGCAGGGAAGGTTTGCTCATCTTAGAGTAGAGGATATTGAAAAAATTAAGAAATGGATTGATGATAAATGGGAGCATTACAGGAAGATTTACTCAATGAAATAAAAATTTTGTATGAAAAAAGGAGAGAGGATATAGAAAAAAGGATAGATGAATTCAAAAAGGAAAAAAATAAGGAAGAAATTCTTGCAGAACTTATATTCTGCATTTTTACCCCTCAATCAAAAGCAAAATATTGCTGGTGTGCTGCAAAAAATATCTTAGAAAAAAATTTAGTTTGTGAGGAGGAAATAAGGAAGGAAATAAGCAGGATAAGATTTAAAAATAAGAAAGCAAAATATGTTTTGAATGCAATGAAAAATTTTGATAGAATATTTGAAAATATAAAAGGTATGGAAGGAGAGGAAGCAAGAGAATATCTTGTTAAAAATATAAAGGGTATGGGATATAAAGAAGCAAGCCATTTCTTGAGGAATATAGGAATTGGATTAAATCTTGCAATTCTTGACAGGCATATATTGAAAAATTTGAAAAATCTTGGAGTAATAGATGAAATACCATCTCATCTCTCTCGAAAAAAATATCTTGAAATCGAGGAAAAAATGAAGAAATTTTCAGAAGAGATATCAATACCTATGAGCCATCTTGACTTGCTTTTGTGGTGCAAAGCCACTGGAGAAGTTTTTAAGTAGAAGTGCTTTCTTTTGTGGAAAATATTACTAAACCCATTACAACAAAACCTTTTCTTGTTTTTTCCTTTCCTCCCGCTTCAAGATAAACTTTTATTTTAGAAAAGGTTATTATAAAGAAAGCTTCTCCCATTATCATGTGTGGAGGAATATCAAATTCGTCACTCTGATTGTGCTCCCTACCCATCACATTAAAAATTACATAATAAGATGCATTAATTGCTTCATTTTTTCCATTATAAACACCAATAACATATCCAAATCCATAATCCTTCTCTTCCCTTAGTTCGCTATTAATACCCGCACCGATATAAAGTTCAACATCACCTTTTTCCTCTATATATTCATATGCCCCTATGTCGTAGTTGTCCCCCTGTGGTCTTGGTATGCCATCATAATCAATTGGTGGGGCATTGTATGGTGTGCCTGCATCTATGGCAATGCTACCTTCTTTTAGATGGAAATCCCAGTTTTCCAAACTAATAAATAAGCTATCAATATCAAAGCAAACTAATGAATTGACATCTTGCTTGCTGTAGATATTCCAGCCCCCTTTTTCAATATCGTTTAATGAAAATTCCTCAGTATATGCAACTGAAATAGCTCTATCTGCATTATCATTGTGGAATATGTTATAATCCCCGTGATAATTTTCTACACTCATTTCTTCAAATGCCAAACCGATGTTATCTCCTTCCGCCACTATGCAATTATACATGCACAAGCTATCGGAGGAATTTTCTACCCATATATTGTATATTTTTGCATCCACGAAATCGCAGTTTTGGAGGAAAATTCTCCCTTCTTTTCCATCCCAGTCCAATTCAGCATTTGTAATACCATTTCTGTATCCCAAACAATTGACAAGCATTATATTATCCTCCCATAACTTATAGCCAGAATTCCAGCAGTGATGGGCTGAACATCTGCTCAGCGTAGTATTTTTTGCGCTGATGTCAAATCCATCAAATACATCATAAGATTCACACCCAATAAATGAAAAATTTTGCTGGTTTCCGTGGCCGAGGGCGAAGCCATCCGCATTCTGGCTGATATCGCTGGCGGAATGGGCGGTGCAGTTAATGAACAGACCATTGTAACAGTCTTTTCCTCCAGATGGAGAGGCATCTATTCCATAAAGGGTGAAATTATATACTTCTAAATTTTCAAAAACAAAGTCATGTGTTCCATCTGCAGCACCAATTCCATAAAAAACATTCCATACTTTACAGTCGCGTATCTCAATATTGGATGAATTTATAATCCATATTCCTGTATCACTCCAATTGCATACCTCAATCCCTATAAATTTAAAATATTTGGAATTAATAACTACACCCGTTCCTTCTACATTTTTTCCATCTATTACTGGCTTCTCTTCCATATAAGCGGAAAATAAGATGTAGCCATTTTCATTTCCTTCTCTTGAAATATAAACCTGTTCGTTGTATGTTCCCCCTCTTATATAAACTGTATCTCCAGCTTTTACCATGTCTGCGGCATGCTGAATGGTTTTCCATGGAAAATTGATTGTTCCTGGATTGCTATCATTTCCCCAGGGAGCAACATAATATACGCCCCCATTTTTTATATTATAAGGATATAATTTTCCGCTGCCTGACAAGGTAAATAAAAAGATTAAACCAATTAGCAGACTAAATAATTTTTTCACAGTTCTAAAAAATTTTTTTATATTTAAGGGTTGCGAAGATTTCACTATTTGGCAAAGTTGTGAGCTCACTATATAAAAATCAAACTCTTTTAAATCCTCTTCTTACAAAAGAGGCAAGAGAATAAATTTTACATTTGAAAGGATTGAAAAAATTGTTTTCTCCTCCTATTTTTACTCTCTTTTTAATTATTTCCTCAATTGCATCATCTACGCTCTCTGCATTCATTTCAGTATATACTTTTCCCATTTCCCATAAATAGTGGCCATCGCTTCCGGCGGTGAATGGCATACTTTTTTCATTTGCATATTTAATTGCTTTTTTATTCTGATAAGGAAAATTCCTCCCATTCATTGCTTCAATTGCATCAGCATCAATCCTTAATTTTGAAAATCGAAATGGATGGGCAACAATTGCTATTCCTCCTTTTTCATGAATTTCTTCTATAACATCTTCATTTGCTTTTATTTCCTCTTCTATGCCTATTGCAAGAATATGCCCCTTTTTTGTTTTTATTTCCATTCCTGGAATTACAAGAAAATTTTCAGCAATCTTTGCTGCATTTTTCGCCCCTTTGAGCGTGTTGTGGTCAACAACAGCCATACCTGAAAAATTCATCTTTTTCATATAATTTACAATATCCTTTGGCTTTTCATTTCCATCAGAAGAATAAATTGTATGTATATGCAAATCAAATCTCATCTTATTACGCATCCATCCTTAACATTCCCATCAATTTCTATGTAGCCAGCCTCATCTCTCAGGAACTTGCCATTGTAATCAACCTTTCCATTTCTGGATAGCATCCTTATCTTGGAAAACTCCTCGTAATCTATTTCTTCTTTCGCCTCTTTTTTTATTCCTTCAACGAAAACATCTCCTCCTTCCTTACCTTTTGCGAGCAAAATAAACGCCCGCCCCATGTCGGCGGCGAGCAGCATGCCCTTTGATGCTACCCCCCTTATTTTTGTTTCCTTAAGGTTTGCGAGATATACAATTTTTTTACCGAGCAATTCCTCTTTGCTATACCATGGCTTTATTCCAGCAACAATCTTTCTTTTTCCAAGCTCTCCAACATCGAGCTCAATTATGTATAGTTTATCAGCATTTGGATGATCTTCGATGCTTTCTATTTTTGCTACCCTTAAATCAAGTTTTGAAAATGGCTCTTCAATTATATCCTCTATATTTAGCTTGCTGAAAAGAGGATATGGAGATGACAATTCATTTTCCTCAATTTCTTCTAAAGCTTCATCCCATCTGTGGGCAAAGATGCTATCTTTATAGCCGAGCATTTTCCATATTTTTTCTGCTGTTTTTGGCATGTAGGGCGAGGATGCTATTGCAATAATTTTTACAATTCTTAGGCAGACATTTATTATGCTCTCGCATCTTTCTTTGTCTTCCTTTATATACTTCCATGGTTCTGAGGCATTTATATACTGATTTCCTATCTGCGCAATTTTCATTACTCTTTTTATTCCTTCCTTGAAGCTGCAATTTTCAATCATTTGCCCAACTTCAATAAAATTCTTTTTGACTTCTTCAAGAGTTATTTCATCAATTTTATCTGCTTTTTTGTATTTAGTTACCCTTCCAAAGTTCTTATATGCAAATGAAATTACTCTATGAATGAAGTTTCCATAAATTCCAACAAGCTCATTGTTATTTTTTGCAACAAAATCCTCCCACTGCCAGCTTGTGTCGTGCTTCTCTGGCATATTTACTGCAAGATAATAGCGGATTGCATCAACATTAAATTTGCTGACTATATCTGGAAGCCATATTCCAATGCCCCTTGATTTAGAAAATTGCTCTCCAGAGAGGGTAAGGTATTCATTTGCTGGCACATCATATGGCAAATTCAGCCCGCCGTGTGCCATAAGCATTGCGGGCCATATTATTGTATGGAAAGGGATGTTATCTTTTGCAAGGAAATAGTAATGCTTTGCCTCCTGCTCCCACCATTTTTTCCATTCATCGCTTTTTCCAATTTTTTCAGCCCATTCCATTGAAGCGGAGAGATAGCCAATTACTGCATCAAACCATACATATATTCTCTTATTTTCATATCCTTCAATTGGCACCTCTACTCCCCAAGTTAAGTCACGAGTTATTGCTCTGTCTTTTAATCCCGATTTTATGAAATTTATCGTAAAATTGATAACATTATCTCGCCACCATTTCTTTTCTTCAAGCCATTTAATTAATCTATCTTCAAATTCTGATATTTTAAAGAATAAATGCTCCGTTTCTTTTAAAAATGGCTTGCTCCCGCAGATTTTGCACACTGGCTCAATTATCTCGCTTGCCTCAAGCGTTTTTCCGCAGTCAATGCACTGGTCTCCTCTTGCTCGCCCATTGCAGTATGGACATGTTCCTTCAACATATCTATCTGGCAGAAATCTATTACAGTTATTGCAATAAAGCGCAAGAATTTTTTTCCTGTAAATGTAATTTTTTTCATATAATTTAAGGAAAAAATCCTTTACAACTCTTTTATGAAATTCATTGCTTGTGCGGGAGAAGTTTTCAAAAAATATTCCAAAGTCCTCTATATTCTTAACATGCTCCGCATGATAGCGGTCAACAATTTCCTTCGGACTCACTTTTTCTTTTTCAGCAGTTATTGTGATGGGCGTTCCATGCTCATCGCTCCCACTAACCATGAGAACTTCATTCCCTTTCATCCTATGATACCTGCCAAAGATGTCGCCGGGCAGGAGACACCCAGCGAGCGTCCCAAGATGCAACGAGCCATTTGCATATGGCCAGGCAACTCCTATGAATATCCTTTCCATAAACATGTATATTTATCCTTTAAAAATAAGTTGTGGTCTGCAATATGAAAATAAAAAGATATATAAATAATAATTTGTTTTGTAAGCGATGAAGGGGAAATATTTGATATATGGGCTTGTTGTGTTTGGGTTAGTGATAGCAATGATTAACCTACCTGTTGCAACAGTGGGTATTGTAGAAACTCCAAATATATTTATTGATAAAAATAAAAACGGGCAATATGATGAAGGAACAGATGAGGGATACACTGCAATTCAGGATGCAATAGATGCAGCAATTGATGGAGACATAATAAAAGTTAATGATGGAACATATGAAGAAAACCTTGTAATAAATAAGGAAATTTCATTGGTTGGAGACCCAGTTATAGATGCTCAAGGTGGAATAGGAATAAGTATAGAAGCAAACAATACTCTTGTTGAAAACTTTACAATATTTAATGGTACAACTGGAATTTATGTTCATAATGAGTCGTTTACAATTCAAAATGTAATAATAAACAATTGCACAATTTATGAATGCTGGGCAGACACGGGAATTTTCTTCTATGATGTCATAAATAGCTGGATTAATAATACCCAAGTTAATGATACAGACACTGGTATTTATCTTTATTACTCAAATAATAACAACATAACAAATTGCAATGTTTCTGATAACGATAACTATGGCATCTACCTTTATTATTCCTCAAACAACAATATAAACAATAATACTATCAATGAAAACGAGTATGGTGTATATCTAGATGAAGACTCAGATGACAACCTAATAGAATATAATAACTTAACTGCTAATGGATACGGCTTTTACATTTGGTATGCAAATAATAATAAAATAGGATACAACTTCATAAATCAAACTTTATGGAGCAATGGTGGCTCATGCCCATTCCTCTATACTTGGGATGGAGAAAAGTATAATTTTGTTGCTGATTTAAATGGAAGAGGAATTCTTGCAATTCCAATGAACAATGGCTATAGACCACCTCAACCTGAAGATTTCGCAATAATAGAAGGAGATAAGTTAAAAGATAGCAGTGGAAATTATCTAATTCAAATAACACAGGAATACGATGAAATTTCTTATCTTGATTTGATAGAATTATTTGCTATCGATCATTCACCTGATTTAGAATTATATACTGGATTGCTCCTCAATGAAGTTGGCAGGATATATACAGTTGGAAAAGAGCATATTAAACCAATTTATGCAAAAGAAAATGGAGAAGATTGTCTCTCAAAAATTCTTAATAAAGATGGAATATACACAGAGGCAAATTCTGATATAAATATTCTTGAAGTTGGTTTCAATGATTTATCATCTGCAAGTGAAATCAAGCTCATCTTGAATGGCTACGCAGATTGGACGCCTGGCGTTTCTGGAAGGACACAAAAATCTTGGATAAGATTCATTCAGGTAAAGGATGAAAGCGGTGAATGGAGAAATGTTTATTCTGGAAACGAAATAATTACTCCAGCGGCCATGCCAAGAACATATGTTGTAAACTTAACTGGAAAATTCATTACAGATTATTCAATAAGGGTAGGGTTTGGTTCAACTGTTAGATGGGATTATATTGCAGTAGATACAACTCCAACAGAAGAAGTAGAGATAAATAAAATAGATATGATTTCAGCTGATTTGCATTTCAGAGGATATTCTGAATTTGAAGGAATTTTCCCAGATTATTACAAAGTTAAAACAAGAGCCCCACCAACATTTTCAAGCCCATCTGGCTATTTCACTAAATTTGGAGATGTTTTACAATTGCTAACAAGCATAGATGATAAATTTGTTATAATGCACCACGGAGATGAAATATCAATAGTTTTTTCAGCTATAAATGAGCAGGAAGGAAAGGAAAGAACATACTTGCTGCACTCCTGGGATTACTACAAGAATAAATATTATGAAACTGGAAGCACGGTTGAGCCATTGCCTTTCAGAAGCATGAGCACATATCCTTATCCAGAAGATGAGCATTATCCAGATAGTGAGGAATATTTAGAATATTTAGCAAACTGGAATACAAGATACTATGAAGGAGAAAAAAGGGCGGGAATTTCATTGCCATATTCAAATAATACTCAGATATACAACAATACAATAATTGGTGGACCAAGTTGCTATGCTATAATGCTTGAAGGGGAAACAAATGCAACTATAAAAAATAATACAATTCTGGATGCCTATTGCGGAATATATCTATGGGACTATTGTGAAAATATTAACATAACAGGAAATACAATACAAAATTGTTCCTACTGTGGAATATATGTTGAATACGGTGAAAATATAACTATAACAAGCAACAATATCTCTGATAATGGCCACGGTGAGAGTGGTGGAGGAATATATTTCTCCAATACAAATAATTCAACAATTTCAGAAAATTATCTTACAAATGATAGAACAGGAGCAATAACTTTATATGATTCCCATCACAACAACATAATTAATAATGATATAATTGAAAACTGCGGTTGGTACTATGGAATGGCTCTCTTTGATGGTTCTTCCTACAATGTTATAGAACTAAATGATGTAATAAATAATACTGGTTATGGAATACTCATATCGAACTCTCCTTATAATGAAATAATAGAAAATTATATCGCAAACAATAATTGGTGTGGAATATATATAGATATAGAAGGAGATTCAAATCATACAAAAATAATTGGAAATACAATTTGCGGGCATGATGATGAATATGAAGCAGGAATATATGTATATGGGGGATACATAGGGGGGGATTTAGATGGAGAAGACGACTCTAATTATTACTATAACACAGATACTGAAATTCACTGGAATAAGATATACAATAACACATATGGTTTGGTTTACTGGATTGGTGGCATGCCAGCCACACCTTACATAAATGCAACTTATAACTGGTGGGGAAATGGAAACGGACCGAGTGGAGAAATGATTGATCCTGTAACTAATGAGCAATCAAATGGCGATGGAGATGAAATTTATGGAGGACAAGCAAATGACAACATCCATTTTGACCCATGGATTGGAAAAGTTAATTTATATAAAGGATGGAACATGATAACATTGCCCGTCTGGAGTGAAGACATTTTAACAGCCGAGGATTTGGGAAATTACATAAATGGAATTGCTGGCTATGATATATGCACTGTTATAACAAAGTGGGATGCTTCTTTGCAGAAATATATAAGCTGTGTAGTTGGAGTTGTTGGCAACTTTGAACTTAAGCCAGGAGAGGGATACTGGATATTTATGAAAAACAATTTCAATTTCAGTATAGATGGAACTGAGATTGAGCCATCGGTTAATATAACATTGAGGAGAGGATATAATTTAATAGGCCATACAAAAGTTTTACCAACAGAAGCACTTGATATCGGAAAAAATATACCAAATTGCACAAAAGTAGGAAGATGGGATGCATCAAGCCAACAATGGCTCCCTGAATGCATAGTTGAGAAAGAACTTGGCAACTTCGATATTTCGATAGGAGACGCAGTGTTCATATTCAGAAACAAAGGAGATGTAATAACATGGAATGGATAGTGCTTTTCCTGGCTAATTTAAGTTAAAAATATATCCCTAAAAAGAATTACAATTGTTGAAAAGCAGGGTTGCAATTGCTAAAAATGAAAACATATATGAAGCAACATTAAAAGCCCTTGATTACTTAGAATATGATTTAAAAGGGAGAATATTAGTTAAACCAAACCTAACTCTTGATGTCCCAATTCAAAGGAGGGCATGCACAAATCCAGAAGTAGTTAGTGCAGTTATAGATGCAATAAGAAACTGCGATGGCGAACCTTTTGTTGGAGAAAGCTCGATGGTTGGATGCGACACAATGATGGCTTATGAAAAAAGTGGCTTGAAAGAAGTTTGTGAGAAGAAAAAAATCAAGTTTATTGATTTCAATAGATGCGAGCCAGTAAAAATTAAAATAAACGGGGAATTTTTGAAAGAAATAGTTGTTGCAAAAGAAATTCTTGATTTTGATAAAATTATATCTGTTCCAGTAATGAAAACCCATGTCCTCACTGGAGTAACTCTTGGAATGAAAAACATGAAAGGCCTGCAATACAGAAACGAAAAAATAAGGTTGCACGAAAAGGGAATAAGAATGCTCCATGTTGGAATTGTTGACATAAACTCCGCTTTCAAGCCCTATCTTACAATCATAGATGCAAGCTATGCGCAGGAGGGCGATGGCCCAGTCGCTGGCAATGTCAGAAAAATGAACCTTGTTATAGCAAGCGGGGATGTTGTGTCTGCTGATGCAACCGCCTGCAGGGTTATGGAAATAAATCCATATAGCATTTACCATATTAAAAGGGCTGAGGAAAGGGGGATTGGAAAAATAAGGGATGTTGATTTGCAGGGAGAAAAATTAAGAAATGTTAGGGAAAAATTTGAAAATCCGGCATCTGGAATAAAATATAGGGTATTTGATTTTGGAATGGTTTTTGCCTCTAGATTAAAAGGTAAAATTGCAGAAAATGGATATGTTACAATAGCAGATTTAATGAGAACAAAACCTTTTATAAACAAAAATTGCAAGAAGTGTGGGAAGTGTGCTGAAATATGCCCTCAAAAAGCGATAGAAAATTTTAAAATAAATCATAGAAAATGCGTTTCATGTATGATATGCATGGAAGCTTGCCCCTTTAATGCAATAAAACCAGAGAAAATTTCTCTTTTAAGAGGAGGAAAAGAAATTATCAGATTTTCCTTCAGAACTTTTTTTAAAAAGTTATAAAATAGTTATAACAAATGCAATAAGAGCAACAATTGATATTGATATTAAATTTACATCGCTGTTATTCAATATTGCATCGGATGAATTTATTGTTCCTTTTCCTTTTGCTTGAAATGTTGCCCCCAAAAATGAGTCAATGTGACAGCCAAAAAATCCAAGAAAAGTGCAGAGAAGCATATTATATATGCTTATTTTAAGAATAAAATAAGCAGAAATTGAAATAATTAAAGCTCCTATAAAAGCAGCAATTTCTCCGAGCAAGGAAATCGCCCCATTTGTGCCAGGCGAGACCTTTTTCATATTTGTTATTAGATATGTATTGTTAGAAAAAACACCTATTTCTGAAGCCATTGTATCAGAAAGGGCAACAGCTATAGAGGCAACAAAAGGAATGGAGAGATCTTTATTTAAGTAAAAAGAAAATAATGCTATAAATGTGGGTATTATCCCATTAGCAATTACATTTGATGCTTTTCTTGACTTTCTTTCAAGCAGTCTCCTTTTCTTTAAATTATGTCTATAACGTGTTACAACTGCTCCAACAACAAGAAAAATAAAAAGAAGGGAAAACCATTCAAATCCCCTTGCAAGCAGTATTGCCATACCTATTGCAACCGCAGAAATTGCTCCATTTAAATCAAGAATTCTGAAATAGAAAGATAGAATGCCGAATATTAAGCATATAAGTATTTTAAGAACTAAAACAATCATCCTTTCACTACACCCAGTGGAACCATCCTTGCAACTTTTAATGATAAACCCGCTCCATGAGTAGCATTTACAACCATGCTCACATCCTTGTATGCGTCAGGGCTTTCTTCAGCCATCACAACCATGCTCGCTGGGTGCGCGTATATGCCCTTCCCTTCAAGCATTCTCGCAATCTCTGAACCGCGCCATCTTCTTTTTGCCTCTTCTCTTGACATAACTCTCCCTGCTCCATGGCATGTTGAACCAAAAGCTTCTTCCGCCTTTTTTGTTCCCTTGAGCAAGTAACTCTCGCTTCCCATATCTCCAGGAATTAAAACAGGTTGTCCAATGCTTCTATATTTACCTGGTATTTCACTGCTATCTGGGCCAAAAGAGCGTGTTGCGCCTTTTCTATGAACGCAGACTTTCATTCTTTTACCATCGATTTCGTGCTCTTCAATTTTTGCTATATTATGGCAAACATCATAAACTATTTTCATTCCCATATTTTCCGCATCTTCCTTGAAAATCTTTTCAAAAGACTGGCGCACCCAGTGCACAATCATCTGCCTGTTAGCCCACGCAAAATTTGCCGCACACGCCATTCCTTTGAAATATTGCTCCCCTTCCTTGCTCTTCAGGGGGGCGCAGGCTAACTGCCTGTCTGGCAACTCTATTTTATATTTTTTTACTGCCTGCTCGAGGACACGGAGATAATCAGTACATATCTGATGACCGCAACCTCTTGAACCAGTATGAATCATAACAACAATCTGGTTTTTTTCAATCCCATAAATTTTAGCCGCATTTTCATCAAATATTTCTTCTACTTTCTGAATTTCAAGGAAGTGATTTCCTGCTCCAAGTGAGCCAACCTGACTCATTCCTCTTTCTTTTGCTTTTTCAGAAACAGCTGAAGCATCTGCTTCCTCCATGCATCCATTTTCTTCTAAATATTCCAAATCTTCTTCCCATCCATAGCCATGCTCAACAGCCCATCTTGCTCCCATCTGTAAAACTTCATCAAGTTGAGGCTTATTAAGCTTTATTTTTGCTTCACTTCCAACACCTGAAGGAATATTCTTAAAAAGCTCATCCGTCAATTCTTTTATTATGCTTTTGTTTATCTGCTCAAATTTAATATTTGTTCTCACAAGCCTTACCCCACAGTTTATATCAAACCCCACTCCTCCAGGAGATATTACTCCTTCTTCATATTCAGTTGCAGCAACCCCTCCAATTGGGAAGCCATAGCCCCAATGTATGTCAGGCATTGCAAGTGATCTGCCCACTATTCCAGGCAATGTTGCAACATTTGCTGTTTGCTCTGGTGCATTATCTTTTCTTATTAAAGGAAGCATTTCTGGCAATGCGTATATCATTCCCGGCACACGCATGTTAAGTTTTCCATCTATGCCTTTATAACTTTTTGGTATCTCGTATCTGTAATCATCTATCTTATTTAAAGGTCCGTTCCACATTTTATTCACCTTAAATATCAAACAATACCCTAATAACAAAACCTTTTTTATTTCTTTTTATCTCGAGCATATGATATGCCACACCTTTTATCTCAACCCCATATCCATGCTTAGCCCTATCATATTTTTCTCCGTATGCAGTTGCTACTAATTTATCATTTATTTTTACTCTGAAATCTCCAAAAACAAGTTTTTCAACATCGTGTAAATAGATAAGCTCTGAAAGCCAGTCAACAAGAAGCATTTCATCATCTCCCTCACGGGCAATTTCAATTTTCCTCTCAATTTTCCTCTCAATTTTCCCATTGTTTGTTATTATTGAAAACATTCCTTTTGCTGCATTTTCAAACGCTTCTTCAATATTTTTTCCACATGCTTCTATTCCAATGTCTGCGGTATGCTCAATTATCCTATACACATCTAATAAGTTAGAAGGATTATAAAAATCTTGGGGGAAGGTAAAAAAGAATTAAAATAAGTGTGGAGGCTAATTCTAACCCTTCCCCTCATAACTATTATAGCATCTATTTTTTAAATTTTTCGGATTTTTTACCAAAATTTTATATTTGGTTTAAAAATCTCTATTAAATGTTTGTGTCAGCAGGAGATTTGGAAAAATATGCTTATTGTCCCCTTTCATGGTGGCTGAGCAAAGAACATAAAGCAGTTTATTCTGAAGGAGTAAAGAGGGATAAAGAAATAAAAAATGAAATTGTTGAAATAAAGGAGAAGGAAGGAAAAATAAGGATATATAATATTGCTGTAACTTTTTTTTCAGTGTCCGCTTCAATAGTTGCAATTCTTGGTATAATATTTTTATATTCGCATCTTGAAAAAATCTGGTTATATCTCTTTTTAATAATTTCTCTTTTATGGCTCTTTAACTCTTCCTTCTTTTTTTATAAATCTTTGAAAACAATAGATGTAATAAGACCCTATTACGAAAAAATAATTATATTATCATCAGTAGTAGCAATTATTATTGCAATTTTTGCAATATTATTTTCTCTTCCAAAAAATGAAAATTTAAGTAGATTTCTGGAAATACTAGCTCTTTCATGGGTAATTTCTGCAAATATATTTTTCTATAGAACAATGTCTTTATCCGAAAAAGTTATTGAAAAGAAAATCAGGTATATGCCAGTTAAAGGAGAAGTTGTATATATCGGGAAGGATAAGCCATCTGAAGAACTAATTTCAAAAAATTATGGAATAAGGGGGACACCTGATTATATAATAAAAATTGATTATGATTACATTCCTGTTGAGGAGAAGTCATCTAACTTGAGTTATCCCCTCATGCACCACGTAATACAGCTGATGGCATACTGCATTATTGTTGAAGAAAATTATGGAAATGTTCCCTATGGGATACTTCGCTATATGGGAAAGGAATTTAAAATACCCTATGAAGAAAAATGGAAAAATAGAGTAATTGATTATGCAAATGCAATGAGGAGGGATATTGAAAGAAACGAGGCACATAGAAATCACAATAAAAAAATAAAATGCGATAACTGCCTGCGAAGAGAATGGTGCCCCGAAAAACTCGATTAAAAATATATATAAAGTATAATTTATAAGAGGGCGTGTGGCCCAGCCAGGATAGGGCGGCAGCCTCCTAAGCTGCAAGCCGCGGGTTCAAAATGCAACTTGCAATGCAAGTTGCTTGAAAATCCCGCCACGCCCGCCTTCAGAGTATCCTCTATAAATTTGGAAATATTTATGCCCAATTTTTTTGCTTTTTTCCAAAGCTCTTCATCAATTCTAATTGATTTTATAACCCGCATTGTATATACAAATGTATATACAGCGGGTTAATATGGTTTTTTATAGAATTTAAAAAATTGATTTAAAGATATTTTCTTGCTTCTTCCAGGCTTACTTCCTCAATTGTTTTATATATTCCTTCTTCCTTCATTTTTTTAACTGCCATTTCTTTCTCAATTCTAATGCAAGATTTTATATGAGTTATGATATCTTCCTGCAATTGCCTAATTTTCCCCATCATTCCATTTTGAATATAAAAGTCAAATCTTTTTTGAAAAATATTATTTGCAAAACTTAATGCTTTTCTAAAAACTTTTTCCTCGTCTGTTATACCACTTTCAATTAAGCTTTTTACATATCCTTGAATTCTGAGCCATTTATTTGCATTTTCATCAAAAATAGCTTTTTTCAAAAGATTATTCATGTTCCTCACTTTCTATTTTATCTCTAAAATTTAACCCTACCAGCAATCTTTCTTTTTCTGCCTGCACTTTTTCCATTTCTTCTTTTTCATCCAGCACCCAGCCCCTCCCGTTGCACTTTGGGCATATTTTCTTTGAGCAATGAGCCCCAAGCCCCCCTGTGCCAATATTCATATTTCTTGCATGCCATAAATCTATAATCTTTTGTATTATCTCAGGCACTTCCCTAAGCAAAAACCTTTGTTCCATTAGTAAAAGCTGTAACTTATCTATATCGCTTTTTGTAACATCAGGTATTAGCAAATCATGTTTTTTCATTTCTTCCCCCTGCAATATCTAAAAGTTTTTCTCCTAAATCTCTTGCCTGCGCAATGGATAAAATAATATGCCCGAATGTTTTCCAATCTTTGTATTTTCTTTCCATTATTTCTTCATTTCTTTTTCCAAAAAATACAATATCCACCTCTAACCCCCTTTTTTTATTTTGCTTTAAATCAATCGCTAATCTTGGCTTTCCATTTCCTTCTGATGTTGCTATGTTTTTATATTTTCCAACATTATTCATTTCAATAGAAGAAATTATCTTAAATTGATTATTATAAGTAGCAATTGCTTTTACTTCCTGCCATCTTCTTTTGATTATTTTATCTACTTTTTTATCCTGAAAATTATTCTGAAGCATGTATATCCCCCGTATCTGGAATAATTGTTATTTTTATAACTCCTAAATCTGTTGGCGGGTATTCATATCTTTCAACATATGAAGTTGTGCTGCCTAATGCATAACCTTGTAAAAATGAGCCTGTTACCCCTCCTATTTTCTTTTTGTAAATCAATTGTTGCTTTTTCTTTCCATTTATTGATAATTGGGATATTGTTGTTAATATTTTTTTATGAGCATGCCCTAACAGATAAATATCAGCATCAAACCATGCCATCAAGTCCTCCAATCTATTTATTTTGTTTCCCCCTCTGCGCCCCCCTGCCCGCCCATGTGTGCTGAAAATAACAAAATTCCGTGTTGCTTTTGTTTTCCAATTATCCTTTCCCCTTATGAATTGCAAAGTTGTAAATGCAGAATACCGCAGATTTTTAACATTAAATTCTTTTGCAATTTCTTCTGTTACATCAATATGATAAAATCGCCTTATCGCTTCCTCATGGTTGCCCGCATGCAAGCCAATGCATTTATGTTTTATTTTTTCAAATAAATTAATGAATTCATTTTTTTGTTCCTCAACTAAATTATCTAAACAATTAAGAAATTTTTTTGCAACAGCGGTTGGATCAAATCGCTTATCTGTATAATTTATCGCCTCAAGATAATCTCCCATTCCTATCCAAAAAGTATTCTCTTTTTCTGCGATCCAATCAATTAATGCTTTAATTTTTTTAATATCGCAACCCGCATTTCCTATGTGTAGATCCCCGATTGGAATTATTCTGAATTTCTCGCCCTTTTTTTCATATGTTATTTTTATTTTATTTATTTCCATTTTCCACCCCAAGTATTTTTATAAAATCATTTCCCTTTCATTCTTCGCATAGAAAGATTATAATATCGCAATAGTGTTTTATTTTCTCCATATCCTCTTTTATTTTTTCCTTGTCTCTTAGCGCCGCCCGCCTTCATTAAATCCAGCGGTTCTATTGAGCCTGTTTTATAATGTTCATTGCCTCTTTCTTTTATGTTCATCTTCCTCTTATTATTTTATTAATCACAAGTTTATCTACTTCTTCCCGTGTTAGCCCAAATTGCTCATATAAGAAGTTGTAGCGTGCTGCTGGAATCTGCCCTGTAAGTTCATAAATTTCCTTTGTTTTCTCAATGGCTGCCCCCATTCTTTTCATCTCTTTTTCTTCTATTGCTTCAATTACTGCTTCCTTTATTTTGCTATAATGGATGGAATTGAATTTCTTGATGTATTCTTTTAAAAAAGAATTTATTACGGGAGAAATTTTTAGTGAATGCTCTTTTATAAAAACATATATATCTTTATCAATTGTAATTTTCAGAATTGCTTTGTTGCCCTTAACCCGCATATTACCCCTCTATTGTTACTGTGAATTTTTTTCCCAATTCTTCTAAAATATTCTTATCAATTTCTCCATACCAGCCCTTTCTTTGATTATCAAATTTAAATCCAATTGCTTTTAGATATTCTCTCTCATTAATTGTTTTTCTTTCCCCATCTGTTACAAAAACCTTAAATAAATCTTTTTGTGGTTCTTTATTCTGTTTATATTGAAAATTCCTTAAAAACTGATTTGCTTGAGCCCGTATTGAAGCAATGATTTCAACATTCATTTTTTCTGCTAAAACCCCATGTTTTTCAAGAAAATCAATGATAAAAAGATGCTTCATGCATTCTTTTTCAAGGGCATTCATTTCTTCTTCTGTTAAAAATTTATTGAAATCCATGCATTTCACCTCTTAAAAAGTTTAATCGTTCTTTTCCCAATCCTAAGTGCTTTGCCGTTCTTCAAAAGTCTCTGTATTGCTTTGCTGACTTCACGAGAATTTACTTTAAAGCCATTCAATCTTAATTCTTTAGTTAATTGTTTCAATGTTATTGTTTCATATTTCCATTCATGTAATATATCTTTTACTGCATCATCCATTATTTTAACTTTTATTTTCCTTAACTCTACTTGCTGCGGCTTTGTGTGTTTATAAAAATTTTGCTTAATGCTGTTAAAAATTTCCTTGTTAGTCTGGAGAGCGGAAGGCAGCAATCATGCTTATCGCCGAGCTTTTTTGTTGTTTTCCACCCCACATTTTCAATTCTTATTAAAAATTATATAAAAAATATAAAAAAGTTGCAGGGGGGATAGATGTATTTATAATTTTTACGGCGGCAATAAGCCTTCATCTATTACCATATCTGTAAAATAGATATATTCTTCATATTTGAGATATATGTTTGTTGTGTATAGCGTATCATATGGCACTTCAAAAACAATTTTTGTTGTGAAATCCCCGCCAGGTAATACATCTACAGCTTGATGCCCTATTTCATCAGCATATGTAACTGAATGATGGGCATATCTTATGTTATCTACATACAAATACCAATTCCATGCATTGGTGCTTATACTTTCCTTGTTATGATTATTTACTATTCTTATTGTTACTACTGCATAAATATATCCTTCTTGTGGTTTAGAATATGCTCCAATCTTATTTTTATATTCTATTTCATAATCCCATAAGATAACATTTTTATTTTCTGATTTTTTTTCACTTGGATAATTCAGCAAAGATATGAATGTAATTGTGAATAATAATCCTATTATTATAGAAATGGCTATAATTATTTTTTCTTTTTTATTCATGATATATAAATTAAAAATTTTTATATAATTTTTTTTATAACCTTTATTTCATGTGGAAATTTTAAAAAACTATTATTTTACACAAGCGGATGGGCATAATGGGCATAATGGGCATAATGGGCATAATGGGCATAATGGGCATAATGGGCATATCTTATGTTATAATAGCTTTAATATAATTCCAATAATTAAAGTAATCAATCCACCGCTTAAGCCTCCTAAAATTTTAAAATAGGTTTTATGAATTGCAAGTTCTTCCTTTATCTTTATTATGCATTCTAATTTGCGTTGGATCTCCTTTATTTCTTCCATAATCATATCTATTTTTTCTGCATTCCTTATTGTTAGCTCTTTTAATGTTTCTTTATTATCATTTTTCATCCTACCACCTCATGTTAAACTGTTAAACTAATTCAACCCCTTTCATTAACTTAGCAATTATACTTTCTATAACATCTTCTGTTTTTCTTCCAAGATAAAGATATGTGCGCCAGCGCCCAGATGGTAAAATTTTATGCTCATAAGAATGCACGCTCATAAAAACATCAACTAAATCATTATTATCAAGTGAATGCAAATAAAGCTTAACTTTTTCAACTAAACTTAATGAATTTATACCCTCAACTTCTATTTCAACAAATTTGTTTGGCGCATTATAATTATTTGCAAAATAATCTGCTATCTTTTTTGCAAATGAATATGTTATTAATTTGTTTATGTTTAACTTATATGGCTTTACTCCATACGCTGCTTGAGAAGATGCATTGCTTGCTGTTGCAACAATTTTATCATAATTAAATCCAAGCTCAAAACATAGATCCTCATTATAAGGAATATTTAAAATCAAAAATTTTCCATCTGGATAATCATTATTTGTTGAAAATTTATACATCAAATCATCTACATATTGCAATAAAAATATGCTGAAGGCATAGTATTGGTTATTTGATAAATTAACAGGATTATTGAAAAAAATCCAATCAGTCCATTGGATATTGTTGTATAAAGAAATCGCATTTGTTTCTGCCAATGCCTTCCCCCGCCAGGCAACACACCACCTGCTGCTATCATATCCTTGCACAAAACAGCCAAATTCATTTATATGAAAATTATAAGTTGTGCCGCTATTATTTTTTACATATAATCTTACTTTATTTGTTGTTACTCCTGAAGCAAGATGCAATTCCCTTGCTAAATCTGCATCAAGATTTCCTTGCTCTACCCAGCTGCCACCAACATATGCATATATTTTATATACAAAATTTTCAACCTTATCACATATTGCGATAAAACTAACAAAATTTTGTGATGATGAAAATTCATAATCAATTGTTAATTCATCTCCATTATTCAGGTAAAAGCTTACATCAGTATAAAAATTTCCATCATATAAATTTGCCAGGCTCCCGCCACTTGGTGTTTTATTCGCAGTTACTGAGCTTGGTTGCACAGATTTTGCAACATTATAAATACATATTTTTAAATCTCCATATTTTTGCGATAGCTTTTTACCTCTTAATTTAATTGCATAGAGATTAGTATAAAGATTTGTGGCCTTGAATATTTGATCTATAATTCTATAATTCTTTCCCAGCCCCACCCCTTCATCATAATCAACAACATTATTTTTTATATAATCTGCAAAATTTTCCTCACCGATTATTTCAACATAATTTCTTATATCATCTTCAACTTCAACACTTGCATTTAAAATTAGCCTATCTGGGTTATCACTTGCATTATCACTAAATTTTTTTGGGCTTGCTGGCTCGCTTCTTTTTATATAATTTATTCTTTTTCTGCTGTTAGCTGTATCCCAATCCATGAAGAATATGCAGCCATCAATTTTTGATAAATATGCTAAGCAATCCCCAAGCATCATTCCATCAAATACTATTTCTTGCTCTATTGCTACCCCTGATGAATAATCTATATTCTTGGTTATTGTTTCTGGAAAAAATCCATCCATCAATGCTGCGGCAATAGTTGCAGTATAACTTCCAGCTGGATATGTATAATTTGCTTCATATCTATACAAATCATAAGTCAAACCCGCACATTCAACTTCTAACCCAACCACTCCATCAAAAAATCTTCTTATATATTTTATATATCCTCTGAATTCCTCTACATTGTTTATTTTAATTACTATTTTTTTACCTATGTTTAAACTTTTCCAATCTGTGCCTGCATCTCTTAACTGAAAGGATGCTGTCTGATATTCTTCATTAACACTATTGCGAATATTTAATTTTTCTACCACAAAATTTTTTTCTGTTAAATTGCCCCAGCTATCGCCTATTAAAATGTTTATTGTTGGTTTCATCTTCCAGCCACAGCCAAAACTTTTTGTATAAATTCTCTTGGGTCAGTTGTAATTGTAACCCCATACATAGTTATATTTGTTGTTGAAGAAGTTGTTGTTATAGGAGTTGCTGCCGCTGTTGTTGATGCTGGCAATGATAATCTTTCTATTTCTGGCAAGCCCGGCAGTTTTGCAATTGTTGCATTATAAAAATCTATTATTGCATTAATGCAACTAATGACTGGAGATATAATATAACTATTTAGAAATCCTTTAAATACTTCTGCCCAATTTATGAATATACTTTTTGCTCCTTCCCATAAATTGCTCCAACTTATAGTTATTGTGTTCCAACATTCTTTTATGCCACTTATCAATACCTTCCATATTCCTGTAAAATAATCTGCCCATCCTACAAATATATTTTTCGCATTTCCCCATAAATTACCCCAGCCTGCAACTATTTCATTCCATTTTTCTTTTAAGAAATCTACTAATTTTTTAAATGCAAACATTGTTGGATTTGTAAATAATAAAACTTTATCACCTGCTTCAATTAAATCATATATGAATGCTCCAAATGCTATTTTTGCATCATGTATTTTATTTTTTAGTAACTCATATTTTGCTGCTGTTCCTGTTTCTATTATTATTGCTTGCTCTAACATTGTGCCACTCGCATTTTCTATTTCCTTATTAATATCCTCAAATGCACTCTTGCCTCTATTAACTACCGCTGCTAAAGCTGAAATTGCCCTTACATCTGCCAAGCCAAGCAAATAGAATATCTTCTGCTGCTCTGTTGTCCCTGCAAGCGCCTTCATTAAATCAAACATTATATCGCTGAAATCTCTAAACCTGCCACTGCTATCATAAACTTTAACACCCAGCTCCCTTAGTATCTCCATTGTTTTTTCATCGCCAGCAGCAAGATTTAGCATTATTCTTCTTAAAGCTGTTCCTGCCTGGCTTCCTCTTATCCCTGCGTCTGCAAACATATCAAGAGTTGTAAGCAAATCATCCAAACTTACACCCAGCGTGGCTGCAGCAGGCGCCGCATACGAAAATGCTTCCTGCAATTCATCCATGTTTGTTAAGCTTAATTGTTGTGCTTTTGTCATTTTATCAAGAGCAATAGTTAATTCATCAGCTGAATAAAGAAATGTTTTCATTATCGTCATTGCTGTGTCTGAAGCTTTGCCCATATCTGTAAAGGTAACTTCTGCAAACTTCGCAACAGTTGGCAAAACTTTCAGAGCTGTTTCAGCATCTAAACCAGCTGAAGCAAGATAATAAAGCCCTCTTGCAGCATCTTCTACATGAATGTAAGGCATTTGCTTCGGAATTTCTCTTATTACCTTCATAGCTTTATTATAAAGCTCATCTGAAAATTTGCCAAACATTGAAAGTGATTTCCTTAGTTCTCTATCTACATTTGCAAATGCCTCAAACGAAGATTTTGCAAGATATGCAATACCTGTAACTGCAGCAGCAACTCCTACACCTTTTAATGAAAGAAATGAAGATGTAATATTATTAATTACTCTACTTGCTTCATCAGTAGCTGAAATTAATATATTCAATCTTTCAGTATTCATCTTTAAGCCTTCTAACTATTTCTAAATCTCTTAATGTTGCTTTCTCTACCTTTATTTTTTCTCCCTCAAACACTTCAGCAAGATATTTCACATCTTCTATTCTCATTTTCCTTGCCTCTTCACATGATATATGCAATGTCAATGCAATTATCGCAATTGCTTTTTTTATTTCTTTATACTGCTTCTCTATTTTTGCTTCCCATGAAAAAAATCAACACCACCTTCGCCCTCTGCCACCTCTGCTAATTTTTCCATCAAAGCCCTACTCAATTTTCTCTGTTCCTTCAGGGAAAACTTCTTTATTGTATCTGATGTAACATTTTTATCTACTCTTGAAAGAATTGAAGCAAAGAAAGCGAAGGCGCCCTCCTGCTCTGCAAGCGCCTTCACTTCATCGATATCAAGAGCATCTTTGTATTGCTTTTTTACTTCAATTATTCTTTTCAGTCTTGCCTCTTCATCTGCTATAGTTACTTCTGGGAATTCGAATTCTTCATTATTATTTATCCCTTGAATTTTTATCCTCATCAGCTCACGCTCGCTGTTTCAGCAACAAATGGCACAGATGTAACAACAACAGCATCTTCATTATTCATTTTAAGCTCTAAGCTCTGGAATGTTGAATTTGAAAGTGTCATTGATGTTGGATTTGAGATGCCAAAAGAAATCACTATATTTGCTTTATTTAAATTTTCAACAAGTTCAAATTCTGTTTGAGCTCCTTTTTCAAGATATATATCAAGTGTGCCTTCCACTTGCACCTTGCCAGCGACAAGATTATCTATTTTGTTACCTTGCACTTTGTAAATCCTTTCAAGATTGTTATTTATTGTTACTGAAAATGTTCTTGTGCCATAGCCGTATGTGCCTCCTCCTCTTGCTACACTTGCCCCGCCGTATGTTGCATATGTGCCATTCAATGCATTTGCATGCCTCAAATTTGCATAGCTGCTTAATGGGTCTGTTGATGATACTACAACTTCTTTTGCAATATATTCTGTGCTAACAATAATTGGTTCCCCTACTTCCCCCCTAACTTCTATTGTATTCGCTTTGCACCCTTTTATTGTATAGTATTTCCCTCCATAAGTTATTATAAAAACATAGCTGTTTAAATCATTGTCCGTATTTCTGTTTATTGCTTCTGATAGTGCCGTATTCCCCTGCTGCAAAAGATAATCAATTTTAAGTGTATATTCTTTCTGCTTTCCTATTGTTGTCACACCATCAACATCGCTTATGCTAAATAGCACCTCGGGGTTTTCATCTGCTGTAAGCAATATGTTTTTTATTACATCGCTTGGCTTTTCCAAATATGTTACGCTTGATGGGTTGTATAGCCCGCCGCCATAGCTATTTTCTTGCAAATATTCTATATTTGCACTAAATCCTGTCTGTATCGGCATTTTTAACTCACCTCATTTATTTCAATTATTTCAATTTCTATTAGCCTTCTTTCTACCTCATTTTTTTCTAAACCTGTTAAATTTCTTACATTTAAAACTCCTATTATACAATTTCCAAATGCATTTATATTTTCATAAATTTCATAAATTAAATTATCGCATACTTCATTAATTAATTCTTCCCAATCATATACTTCCGTTCTTTGTATATATACATTACAATCTATAAGATGGCTGCAAAATAATTTTTTGCCGCCAATATCTGCCACATCAAAAGATGTGCTTGCATTTGATAAAACCACCAATGGTAAAGTTTTTTCATAAGCTTCTTCTGCCTTTACAATAGGCACATTCTTTATATTTGTTGGTATATAGTATTTTGTGCCTATTTTGCCATCATATTCATTTTGGAATAATTGTATTATTATATCTCTTTTATCGCTCATATTCTTATTATTATCTTTTCATCTTTTTCTGCTTTATCTATTAAATCCTTTATCGCTTCCTTTAATTCTTCTTTATTTGATGCTTTTATTTCTATTGAATAACCTAATTTTTTATCTAATCTTGCCCTCATGTTCCCCTCACGGAAGTTTTAATTTTTTTAATGCATTCATCATATAATTTCATAAAATTACTTCCTCTTTCAACTATCATTTTATTTTTTTCTAAATCAGCAATTGTTATTTTTTCCTGCCCTTTCAGCCTACTTTCTAAAAAGAATGCAGTTAAATAGATAACTGCCTGTGCAAATAAATCTTCATTATAATTTTTTGGCTCTGAATAATATGTTATGTATATCTTCGCATTTGAATAAATTTGATTTGTGCCATCCCTTGTAACTTTTATTTTGCCCTCATATTTATCTATGATTTCAACCTTGCAATAATAATAGTTATCATTGTAATAATAAATCCCATAGCAATCTGCGTATTCATTTATTGGCGTATTTTTAAGATAAAATATTGTATTTTCTCCATCAATTTCATTTTTATCATTTTCGCTTAAATCTTCCCTAACATGTTTTAATAAACATGTGCTTATTACATTCATTTGTGCTTTTTCTATCATTTGTTGTATTTCATTATCGCTAACATTTTCGCTTATGCCGGCCGCCACCCTAACTTCAGTTATATCTGTTATGAGCTTCATTTTTCCAACACCCAAACAAAATATTTATCTATTTGTCTATTCCCAGCGCCATCTGTTGCTTCAATATAGAAAATCCATTTGCCAGGTTGCAAAAAATTTATTAATTTATAAAATTTGCCTGTCCCTTCATTATCCATTTCTTCTTCGTCAATTTCTCCCGATGGTTTTATGATTTTGATTTTCACAGTTAAAGGATTAACATATTCATTATTTTTTTTATATTCAACATTTATTTTTCCTGTCTCATTTAAATAAAAATCTGCATACATATTTTTCATCCTCTTGCAAATTCTATATTTGTCTCATATAATTTAGCAAATTCTATATTTGTCTCATATAATTTAGATGCTAAAGCATTTCTTTCATATAATTTTTTAAATATTATTGCTAATGCAAATGGCAACAAAATTGAAAATGAAGCAATGCATGCATCATCTAAATATATATTTTCTTCTAATATTATCTTCAGTATTTTAAATATTTGATAAACTTCATCAAGAGAAATATATTCTTGCAATTCTTTATATGTTTTCTTTTTAATTGCTTCTTCAAGCTTTATTATCTCGCTTATGGAAGCAATATAAATTAATTTTTGAAGAAAATCAACAAGTAAAATAGCATCGCTTTTTGTTATATTTGCTGATTTTTTAATGCTGTCTATAAGATTAATTACATCTTGCCTTTCAAGCAATGCATTTTTAATTATTATATCTGCAATATTAATGCTGTCTGAAAGAATTAAGAAAAATGTTAATAGAATGCTATCTGATAATGTTATATTTTCAGATTTAATTACTTGTAAGTATTTACTTATGCTTTCTTGCAAATTAGCAATTTCTTCAATATTTTTTGATGTTGATTTTTTTAATTCATCGAGCAGCTGCAATGTGTCTTCAAGAATTATCGATAAAACAAGCTCTGTTATTATATTATCTGATAAGCTTATTGTATCTAATTTTTTAACTTCTGCATATTTTGAAAGTAATTCATTTAAAGTTATATTATCTAATTTTTTAACTTCTGCATATTTTGAAAGTAATTCATTTAAAGTTATATTATCTAATTTTTTAACTTCTGCATATTTTGAAAGTAATTCATTTAAAGTTATATTATCTGCTCGTGAAATATCTGGTTTTTTTACTGATAAGTCACTTAACCCCATCCCATCCTGCTTTATGGTTGAAATACCTTTTGCGATTGTATCACTTAAAGTTACTGTATCTGTGCAGGTTTTGCTATAAAAACCAGGACTTGTCCAGCTTCCAAAGCTATTCCAGGATGGGTTTGTTGTAAGATATTTCCTAACTCTTAAATTTTTAAATCTTGAATAATAGCCAGTTCGCCATGAATAACACCAAACACCACAGAGACCGCTTGTTAAAGTAGTGTCTGTCGCTGAAATTTCAACACTTTCAAATCTATAATATAAATTTGAGCCATAAGCACGAGCTAAATATTTGTAATATGTGCCAGACGATAGATTTCCCGATGATGTCTGTGCAAGAGAGGTATCTACACCTGTTGTTTTATAACTTATTGCATGCGTATCTGGACTTTGACTTATATCTGTAAGAAAAGAATATGCCGCAGGTGTTGATGTTCTTCTTGCCCCCAAACCTGCAACATTTAATACATTTGTTAATATTTCTACATAAAGTTCTATATCTCCCTGCTCTCCAAGGGGAATTATTCCCAACAATATTTCATGATGCCCTGTCCCTGATGTTTTGGTGATTTGATAATATCCAGAGCTCCAAGATAACGAATAACTCCCACCATCCCAACCAACACTATAAAATCCATAAGAGCTACGTTTATCCGTGCTTGCATTATCAAACCATAAAAATGTATCTTCCCCAGATGAATATTCACTTGCACCTGAATTGCCACAAAAAAGATAAATAGTAGATGGAGCAGATGAAGGAATTTTTAGCCATACCTTCCTTTCCACTCCATCCGTATAGCTTTCTGTCCATTCGCCAAGTTGTGTAGATGTAACTGGACTATTTGTTGTTCCAAATCTATGGTCCTTCATATCAGAGTAATAGCAATGCCCTTCCTCATAAATTATATTATTTGCTGGATCATTTGTGCCATTACCTCTTTTTATTATAAGTTGCATAGTATAATCTGCTACTGAGTTGCTTATATTTAATGCATAATAGCCACTCCAGCCGCTGGAAGGATCAAGAGCCATTTAAATCTGTTCTATAACAAGTTCCTCATTCGCCAAATAGCAAATCACATCTGTTTTTGTGCCATCTTGCTTAACTACTTTTGCATATACCTTTTCAATATCTGAATTTATATCTGTAATTTCAAAATATTTAAGTTCCCCATTTTGCACTTTTCCTTTTAATTTGCTTCTGATTTTTATATCAAATGTTTCTGGAGTTGGAACTATTACTTCAAATATTGTTGGGTCTTTGTTAAACCATTCAAAATTTGTGCCATCAAAGCTCACTGCATAGATATCATGATTTGCTTTAATTACTCCTTTTTCATCTCTATACCATAAAATCCAGTGATGATATATGCCATTTGGTTCTGTTGTGCCATAATAATTTAGTTTTACTATTGCATCTTCACCATATTTTGCTTTATAGGCACCAATAAGAGCTTGTTCTAATTCTTCTCGGGTTGTCATATTATCAACTTACTACTATTTTATAAGTAATCTGCAGTGCATCTCCATTGCCAACATTTATTGCTGAAAATACTTTCCTGCACAGCATTATTCCATTCGAACTTGCATTAAACACTCCAGCCTCAGTTATTGCATATGAGCTTGAGAAGTTGAAAGTTGCGACCAACTGAGCTGTATCATCCGTCACAGTTGTTGTTACCCTTGAGCCTGTTGCATTCGTCCTCATTACTTCATTAACAAGTGCCGTCTGAGTTGCATTTTCTTCCGTTGTTCCTGTTCCTATTGCAATATAATCAAATTTATCTATGCCTGTCACATCATTTAATATTAAGCCAGCCACTGCCGCCTTGCCGCCATTAACTATTATATTGTCATATGTTCTTTCATCTATAACCTTACCATCCCTTATATGCTTAATATTAAATTGCCCTTTTAACTTAATATTTTCATTTATATTATTCATTTTCCCCCTCCAGCTCTACTAAAACTTTTAATTTACTCCCAGCTCTTGCGATTATATCATCGCTTGCTTCTTTAATTTCACCATAAGCAATGCTCCAGCCTGTTACAGCATCAATATAAAAATATCCTCTATTCAGTTTTACTTTTTGCATTTTTCCCCTCTTCTAAAATTTTATAATCCTTTCCTTCAATAATTTCATTAAGTATTTTTAATATTGCTTTTTTACCTATATTCACATATTCCTTTCTGCCAAAGAAAGTGCCATCTCTTATGCTCATTATGTAAGCATCATCCTGCATTTTCTTAATTTCTATTTTCATGCTAATCTTTTAAATAAATAAAGAAGGGAGAAAGAAGATTATGCCTTTGCTGAAATCAGCAAGCAAATTCCATTGTTATCTATTTTACCGATTGCGTATGTAAATGAAGCAACAACTTCATGTATAAGCTTGCTTGGCTCATAATTTAATTCAATTCTTAGTGGGTCATTTGTGGCAACTGCCATGCTATATTTGTTATCTATCAAAACACCTTCATATCCCGTTGTATTGAATGAGCCTACCGGGCTTTGAGTTGTTCCTTCATATGTTGCAACATTTGTTGTTTCTATTATCTTAACTCCAAGATATTTTCCTATTTCTCCTGTCATTACAACTTCATTGCTTCCGTATTCGCTTGCATTTGTAAATTGGTCATCATCCCTCAATGCTTTAATTTGTCTTGGATGCAAGAAAGCATATAGTTGCCCCTCTACGCCTCTGTTATTTTCTCTTATTTTTGTTATTGCCTCATTGAATAAGGCAGGTGTTAAAATATCCCCTGCATCAACTGTGTTATCTGAGCCAGCAAGCACATATGGCACGGTTAAACTTGCAATGGTTGAATTTGCAAATGCCTGCAATATCAATTTATCCTTTTTCTCTGCAAGCCATGTTGCCATTTCATCTTTTATGAAATCCCCAATTGGCATATTTATGAAAGCCCAGTCCTTAAGTGCATCCTCAGTAATTTCTGTCATAAAACCATATCTTGATAATGGCAGATTTACTGCGCTTATATCAAAATTCTCACTTTCTAATGCAGTTCCTGGTGTATATGCCCATGTGCTTGGCTCTGTCATTTTCTTTATTATTGGCACTCTGAAATAATTTCCTTGTATTGTATATACTCGCCCTGCTTCGCCAAGCACCGCTTCTGCCTTTGTATTCGCTGCTGCCCTCTTTATTATATCTTTTGCCCATTCTGCAAGCTCTTTTCTATCGCTTATAGCATCCCAATCTGTGCCTCCGCCTTGCACTAATTCTATAATACTTTTCATTTTTACATCACCCCATTATTTCCAACATTTTTCTAACATATTCTTTTGTATTATCAATATTGCTATCTATTGAAATAGATAGCCTTTTACTCTTATTTTTTAAATTTTCAATTTCTTTTTCTTTTTCTCTTAACAAATCATTCAACCTCATTATTTCTTTTTCAAGCCTTTCAATTATTTCTTCATGCCTGCATCTTTCTGTAACTTCCTTTCCAAATTCTGGTGGCTCTTTTTCAAATTCCTTATAATGAGCTGCCAAATGCTGATATACTCTTTTCTTATCTTCTTCTGGAATATCAACCCCACCTCTTGCCCCCATCAATGCCGCCATCGCTGCAACCACGCCACGCCATACCACCGCCTTATCCTTTGCTCTATGATGTGGCAATTTCATATCTGTAAATCTATCAGGCGGGTTCTTCGGCATCCATGCAAAGCATGAAGCAATTTCTTTCTTTTCTTCATTGGTTAATTCTTCCCAGCTTTTATCTGTGAAATCTTTTAGTTGTGGTGCTTCCCATGCTTCATCCTCAACCTTATCATATTTTTCTGGGTTATCTGGCACTACCCCAAATTCTACTTTTTCCTTTTCTTCTACTATTTCTTTCTTTTCTGCATTTTCTTTGCCTTCTGTTATTTCCAACATATCACCTCCTTTTTCATTAAAACTTATGGTAACTGAATTTAAATTGCCATATCCGCTACTGCATACTTCAGCCACTATTTGATTATCAATGCTGCAACCAATGCCGCAGCCATCCGCTGGGCTGCATGCCCCCCTTGTAACTAATGCCAAATGGTCAAATTCTAAATTTCGCCCCACCTTTATTAATTCTCCATTTACTTTTTCTTCATTTATATCCATCCATACGCCTACGCTAACCTCAGCAGGCACGCCTGCCAGCTGCCTTAATTTTATGAAGCCTTTAGCAACATTATATTTTACTGCATCTTCAACCAAAACCAGGCTAACTTTCAACTCATTATTTTTGAATTCAGCATCCTTGATAAAACCAATCTCATCCTCTACTTTATCGCTATGGTCTAAATTTAGTGGCTTACCTATAATTGAAGCATATGATTTTGCAATTTCTTCAGATGGAATATATATTCCATTAAAGATTTTATCCCCCACAAGAGCAATTGCTTCATCAACTTCTTTACTTTCCTTATTTTCTTTTAAATTACAACTGAAGAATTTTAATTCCTTCATTTCACCCCTCCTATTCTAAACTCCTATTCTAAACTTAAATTGGCTAAATTTCATTCTTGCCTCCTGCATCGCCGGGCGTAGATATGGTTGTGCCATCATTTTATATGTGCCAAATTCAACATATGGAGCATATTCAACATTTGTCCCAACTGCATATGCGAGTTTATCTATTTTTTCTGTTGTAATTGAGCTTCTAAGCCTGCCCGTATCTACCGGGCATATTCTTTTAGCTTCTTTTTCAATGAAGAATGCAACTTCCTTGAGCAATGCATCTATATTTTCTTCTTCAGTTATTGAATTTAATGTTTTTTGCAATTTTTCAAATCCAATGATTTTAGCTGCAATCATTTCTATAATAATAAATTATTTTTTTGCATCTTATATATAAATTTTATCTATACGCTACATCACCGCCATATAATTCTTTTACATTTTCATCATCCTTTGGATGTATTACAATTCCATATATGCCAAGTTTTAACATTTTATTTGCAATTTTCATTATCTTTTTCTCATTTTTTATATAGAAATCGCTAAATTCTTTTTCATCATTTATTAAAGAAATTATATCAATTCTAAAATCTTCCTCCATAATTTTCACCTCCTTAAATTGCTGGGGCAACCGCACAGCGGCATAATGGATGGGCTGGCGGGCGTTCATCATTGTAATCATGTTCCGTGCCATCCAATGCTGCGCATTCATCGCAAGTTCTTTCATCAAAAGCTGTTACCCATATCCATTTTGAAATCTCATTTTCTTTATATTGATTTACCGCTGCCTCATTATAGGCTCTTATTGTTTCTGTTCTTGCTATCATATCCGCCCTGTATTTGCTCATATCCTCAATTTTTCTTATTTCTTTACTGATTTCCTGTATAGATGCACCCCTTAAATACAATTCTGATAATTTTGATTTTAATCTTTTTATGCATTCATCGCCTAATCCTTTAGCCAAAGAAAATCCATTTCCTTGTAAAATTTCAATTGCTTCTAAATCTCGGGTTGTAAAAGTATAATTTGAAATATCAATACCTGCTTTTTTCAATTCTGCCGCCGCTGAAAGCCATCCTTTTTTATATCCTTGCTCAATATATTTTGATGTAATTGCCCTTATTTCCCTTTCAAATTCTTCTGAAAATTCAACATCTATATAATAAAAGTAATCATCTATGCTTAAGTTTTTTATTGATTTTTTCAATGCTATCTTCTGAAAATTGTATATTACCTCAAGCTTCTTTTTTAACCTTGAAAATCGCTTTGCAAATACTCTTTTTAATTCCTTTGTAAAGTTGTTTCTTATCCCTGCGGTTTTGGTTGGCTCTTTCTTCATTGCTTGCCCACCTCAATATCCTAATTCTTCTGCAATTTTTCTTTCTCTCTCCCATTCTTTTAGCCTGAGCTTATCAACTATGTTTTTATCTTTTTCTGTTGCTTTTTCTATATGCAATTTTTCATGCAATTTCTTCTCAACTGCCTCAATTCCTTCCTCAACTTCTTTTAATCTTGCTGTGTCAAAATAAAGATTTTCAATAGTCTCATATATCAAATCGCTTGGATAACCAATTTCCCATAGAATTCTGGCACATCTGCATTTTATTTCAAATATTTCTGCTTCCTCTCTTTCATTTGTGAAAAGTGGCAACCACCAAATATTGAAATCAAAATTAGAAAGATATGCCTTATAAATTCTTTTTAATATGGGAGTAAATATTATTTCTTGCAAATTCTTAATATCTTTGTAATAATCCGCTAAATCAACTTCACTTCCTGTTACTGTCCCTTTCTGCACACCTAACAAAATCATGTGCGGCATCCTCAAAGCCGCCGCCAAGTTAATGTAAAAATTTTCATTGAAAGGATATGTATTAATTACGCTGGGGCTTTTTAAATCAAAATTCCAATCCCCATCAAGCACTATTCCGCTTCTTGGGTTTAAATTTTTTATAATATTTTCAGCATCCTCCATTTCTTGCTCAGTTGCTGTTGTATTTTTCTTTAATATAGGAAATGGCTTTCCTGTCATATATAATATTTCTCCTACAGCAACATCTGCATTCATTTTTGCAAGTAAATTGTTGTAAGCAACCTCTATAACACTAACTCCATAATGCCCTTCGCCATATGTATAGAATTTGCAATGTATTATGCGTGTCGGATGAAAATTTATATGAATACCATTATAATCATATTCATATGCTTCAACATCGCCTGATTTATTTATTCTTAGCTTCATTGCTGGTGGGTAAATTATGTGTATATTTTTAAGCCCTCCTTCTTCAAGCTCCATTTCTGGATTATCGCCGCCGTCATCAAGCTCAAGGAAGCCATCCCCATAAATCAGCGTGTTTATTGCCAGAAGTTTCAATTTCTCTTTTAGATTGGTTCTTTGATTGAAATCATATATCTTTTTTCTTATTTCCTTATCTGCATCTGTTTCTTCTACTGCCTTTATTATATCCCAGCCCTCTCTAAAAATATCCTCTGCCTTTTTTGTTATTCCTTTAAATATCAATGGGTCTCGCCTGAATGCAAGCTCCTTATCTCTATCGCTTATTCCTTCTTTTTGTATTGTGCTGAAATAATTTGTTGCTGTTGAAATTGTTTTCTTGAATTCCTTTCTTTTTTTCAAAAACCCAGCCTCTTTTTTCCTGAATATATTCAACTTCATCTTTTCTACCACCTCGTTTTTTCTACAATTTTTGGCAAATTACTTTTCTTGAAATTTAATGCAAGAGCAATAGCCCAGAATAAATCAGCATGCCCAAGCTCCTCACTTCTATCGCTTTCAAATTTGAGTATATTATTTTCAGTATATTTTCTCCTAATTGCTCTAAATGAAGAAATAACAAATGCATCATCCATAATGAAAAATTTGCCCTGTTGCATTAGAAGCTTGAGATTTAAAACAAGCTTTTCCTTGAGCTCATTTGTGAAAGTAATCGCCTTTGCCGCATATTTGCCCGCCAGCCTCTCCGCCAGCATCGCCCCTATTCCTGTTGCATCTATCATTATGCTTTCAAATTTGAAGTTTGAAAAATAATATGAAAGAATTTTTTCCTGTTCTTCGAATGTCTTATTTTTTATTATTTCATATTTAACAAGCTTGAATTTATCTCCCTCCCTCTTTATTATTGCTAAAGCTGTGAAATCTTTATGCCTTCCAATATCTACACCTGCGAGATAAATTCCATTTGTTAATTTTTCATCTATTTCTACATCTATACATTTTCGAATTAGCTCTTCGCTGAATTCTTGCTCTTTTTCTTCATCAAGAAATACATTATCGAACTCTTGAGCAAATGTTTCTTCATCAATGTTTTTCCTTATTTCTTCAATATTATTAAGATGCTTGCATTGTCTATAATTTATTGTAATCTTTTTGAAATGCCCATTCTGCCAAAAATCATAGAAAAGATTTCTTTTGCTGAAAGGAGTAGAGCAAATTATTAACTGCCCTCCTCGAGAGATGCTGGGGCTTGCGGCTTGCCATATTTCTTTATCAAGCCCGTAAGGGAAATGAGCAAATTCATCGAATATAATTAAATCAGCTGAAAAGCCTCTTATTGTCTTCGGGTTTGATGGCAATGAATAAATTGCTCCTTTGCTAAAAACTATGCTTGATTTTGTTTCTTCTTGTTTTTGTATTATAAAATCATTTTCAAGTGTGTGGAGATGATTATAAATATATTCCATTAGATGTTTGCTCTGCCTTTCGGATGGAGATATAATTAATGTTGTTTTATCAAGGAGCAATGAATTAAGAAGCCCCCAGCATGCAAGTAAATCGCTTATTCCAACTTGCCTTGATTTATTTATTATTACATTTTCGCCGCCGCAAAACTGCTTTAAAATATCTATCTGATAATCATACATTTCTTTGCCTTCTTTCCTGAATATATTTTTTGCAATTGTTATTATTTTTTCATTCATTTTTCCTTCAAATAATCTTTTAAAACTGAAATATCAATTTTGCCGCTGTGTTCCATTTTCATTTGCTCCTTCTTTCCAAATTCATCCCAAAATCTTCTTTCAAGAAGCCATGCCGCCGCCTGCCATGAGCCATCTGTTGCCGCCTTCTGTATTAGCTGAAGATTATTTTTTATGAATTCTCCAACAGCTTTTTTATATTCTGTATAAAACTTCCTATGCAAAGCACTTTTTCCTTCCTCCCCCTGCTTTTTCCATCTACAAAAGCACTCCTGGGTTATGCCTATAACATCGGCTATTTTGCCATCTGGAAGCCCCTGCTTTGCCAAATCATACACAATTTTTATTATTTCATCATTTAACTTTGTTTTTCTGCCCATTTTATCGCCTTTTTTACAAATTTACCTGTAAAAATGAATAAGAAAATAGTAATTATAGATAATTCAATTTTTGCTTCTTTATATTCATTAAAATGAAGTATAAGATAATCATTTGTGCATCCTAAAAGAAAAATATAGTATAAGAAGTAAAAATGAAATAAAAGAAGGATATCCATAACTAAATCAAAGTAGCTGCTTTCTAATTTTCTTTTCAAGCTCTCTATAAATTTCCCTAACTTTTTCAATTTCATCTTTACTTCTTTTAAACTTTTTATGCTTTTCATCCCAAAACTTCAAATGGAAATTTCTGCCATTTACCTCTTGCAAATAAATAAAGAAGGGAGAAAGGGGGGCCTCATTGCTTTTCATGCATATCTTCGGCTAAAGCTATTGCTATTGCACACCCAAGCCCAACAAGGGCACAAGCAAGCCCTGTCTCGGACGGCAATGTGCCAATTACGCCCTGCAATGCACTTCCAAGTATCCAGAATATTAGCCCCAGCGGTATCCCATATGCAAATGCTGCCGCTATTCTTTTTCCTAATGCTGCCATTTTTACACCTGTGGGGCAAATTTGGCAAAGCCATCAAAGCCAGCATTTAATAAGCTTGAATTGCCGCCCTTTAGGCGATGAATGCAAAAAATCTTTTTTGCCTTTGCCCCACAATAATAAATTATTTTTTGCAATTTCTTTATAAATATTTCGCCCTAAAAGTGCCTTTACCCAGATGACTATATTATTATTTTTTTATTATATTATTATTTTTCCAACATATCGATATCGATAATACATATCGATATCTCACTAAATTAATTTGCATTCATTTTCAAGTGCCTTTACCCAGCCATCTTTTACACAAAACCCCCTACTTTTTGTTGAAATTTTTCATTCGCAAATCCTCAAATCAGCCATAACCTCATCATAAATTTTCTTTAAATCATTTTCATCCATGAATGCGTAATGTTCGGCATCAACATCCCTCAATGAATGCCCCATTAAAATGCGCTTTGCAAAATAATTTCCATTTCTCCTATCCCATTCCTGGCTAAAGAATTTTCTCAAATCCATTATTCTTATTTTGCTTTTTCTAAAATGCTTTGAAATGCCGCTGAAGAATGGCTTTCCTTTTACATCTTTAAAATAGCATCGCAGCACCGCCTGCGCCTCCCTGCTGAAGAACGAAATGCGATGCCTTTTTGTCTTTGAATTTCCAGCCCTCACATATACAATTCTATTAGCCAAGTCAATATCATCCTTATTGAGCTTGTATAATTCCTCAGCTCTCAAGCCTGAAGTAGCCCCTAAAAGAATTAATGCCCTGAATATCTTTTTATTTCCCTTGTATTCCTTGCTTTCCATTTCATTTATTAGATTTCTTATATCATCTATGGTTATTTTCCTTGCTGAATAATGTTTCATCTTTGGTATTTCTATTTCATCCGCCCAATCAATTTTTAAATATCTTAAAAATTTTCTTATCTGAAATGCTTTCTTTCTGAATGTTTCTACATCATCCTTTGTTTTAAGTTTAATTAGATAATTGATTGTTCTTTCCTTGCTTATGCCATTTTTTTGTGATGCTAAATAATCCTGCAATATTTTTTCTATATTCTTGAGCCAGCGCCTGCTTTCAATTTTCAGCGATATTTTTTTAAGATATAAATCAAGCTCCAAATCAAGCCCTCCTAACTCGCCTCCTAAGCTGCAAGCCGCGGGTTCAAAATGCAACTTGCAATGCAAGTTGCTTGAAAATCCCGCCACGCCCGCTTTTCTTTACAAAATTTTTAAAAATTATTTTTTAATTCCATATAGAGGACAATGGTAGCAATTTTGTTTACCTCCACATCTGAAAGCCTCAGCTTTTTTCTACCATTGTCCTCGTCCTTTTTAACTTAAAGCAAAAATTAAATTCTTTTTTGTTTTTCAGTAGCATGAAAAAAATTGCCTTGCTTGTGGTTGTGTTGATTTGTCCTGCAAGTCTTGCAATTCCAGAAAAATTTAGCTGGCAGGATATAAATGGTGTTGATTTTACAACCCCAGTGAAAAATCAGGAGCCATGTCCGAGTTGTGAGGCATATGCAATTGTTGCTTCTCTTGAAACGATGGTTCAGTATAAAGTAGGATATCCTTTTGGATGCGATTTATCAGAAGCACATCTTTTTTTCTGTAGCGGTGGAACATGTAAATGGGGAGTAAATGTTACTGATGCAGCCAATTATGTTGTTAATTATGGAGTTCCAGATGAAGGTTGTTTTCCAGACCCTCATAGAAAGACGGATTCATCCTGTGATTCTATTCCTGGATGGGAAAACAGAACGGTAAGGATAAAGGAATGGGGATGGGTAAGTAATGATATGGAAAGTATTAAAAAGTCATTAATAGAACATGGTCCTCTTGTGATATGTATATATGTATGGGAAGATTTTATGCATTATAGAGGAGGTATATACACCCATAAGTGGGGTAGATTAAAAGGAGGACATCTTATAACATTGGTTGGGTATGATGATATAGAGCGATGCTGGATATGCAAAAATAGCTGGGGTAAAAATTGGGGGGAGAATGGATGGGTAAGAATATCATACGATGCAAATTTATTCATAAATAACTGTTACGGGGGGACTGGCATACTCTATTTAGAAGGAGTTTATGGAAATTTTATGCCGGATGTTCCAAAAATTTATATTGAAAAGCCAAGAAGGTATCATACATATATATTTGGAAAGGAGATCCCATCCATCTTTGGAAGAGTATTTGTTCAGGTTGGAATTCCAAGAGTTATTGGATTTACATATGTAGAAGCAAATGTAACAAATGCTGAAAAGGTTGAATTTTATGTTGATGGAAATTTAAAGGAAGTTGACTATGAGCCACCTTTTTCCTTTAAACTCAATGAAAAATTTGGATTGCATACAGTAGAAGCATTTGCATATAAGGGTGAGAATGTTTCAAAAAGCATAGTGGATGTTTTTGTGATTTAGATGAGTTTTTCAAAGATATTTATCCTTTTTATTATTTTTAATTTTGTATATGAGGCAAGTGGCAGTGTATTGATAAGTGAAGTATATTATTATGCCCGCCCTAACAGAAATAATGAATATATATGCATAATAAATTCTGGAGAAGATGAAATATCTCTTGATGGATGGTATATAACGATTGATCCATTAAAAAATTTCAGCGAGCAAAATAAAATATTTCTTCCAAGCATAAATATGGCAAGAGGAGAAAAAATTTATCTAACCCAGAATGGAACATCTTTTAAAATGGAAACTGGTTTTGAAGCTAACTATGAATGGAATGATTGCTCTTCTTTGCCAGATATTAAAAAATATGGAAATTTTGCTCTTTCAAACAGCGGAGAAATAATATGCCTGAAAGATAGATATAACAATACAGTTGATGTGGTTGTTTATGGAAATGCATCTTTTAACGAAGGATGGAATGGGAAAAGCATAGATGGGGTAAAGGAAGGAATTGTTTTAAGGAGAAAAGATAATATTGATACAAATTCAAGTTTTGAATGGGAATATAACAGAACATATATAATTGGTCAATCTGATTTTCCTCCATTCAAAGGAAAAGCAAGTAAAGCAAAAGTTTTTTGTTCCCCAGATTGCTCATATAGTTCAATTGAAAAGGAAATAAGAAATGCGAGTAAAATTCTTCTGAATTTGTATCTATTTACAAATCCATTTCTTGCTGATTTGCTTGAAAAGTCAAATGCGGATATAAAACTACTGCTCGATGGAAATGTTATTGGGGGAATACCAATGGAAGAAAGATATATTGCCTATAATTTAAACAAAAAGGAGCTTGTAAGATATATGATGGGCAATGAAAAAGAAGGCATATACAAAAGATATGAATATAATCATGCAAAATATGCTGTAATAGATAACAGCAGGGTTATAATAGCATCAGCAAACTGGGGCAAGAGCGGCGTGCCAGTCGATGCTTCTTATGGTAATAGAGAATGGGGGATAATAATTGAGGATGAAGGCATTGCAAATTTTCTTTCAAATGTTTTTGAAGACGACTGGAACCCCTCGATGCAGGACAGCATAAAATTCGATGAAAATAGCATCACGCACGGCAGGCCCCCGCGCGATTATTCGATAAGCTATTTTATTCCAGAGGGATATTATAGTCCAAAATTTAGTCCTCTGTATGTAAATTCTTCTTTTGCCTATACAGTCATTCTTTCCCCTGATAATTCTGAAGAAGAAATAATAAATTTAATAAATTCTGCAGAAAAAAGAATTCTTGTTGAGCAGAATTATATAGATAAAGAATGGAAAAATGGTTTAAATCCTGTATTGCAAAAACTGATTGAAAAAAATGAGAGCGGTGTTGAAGTCAGAATAATACTTGATCATTCATATTATGAGGAAACAAAAAAGAAGAATGAGGAAATAAAAAATTTTTTAAAAAATATTGAAGTAAAACTTTCTGATGATCTGCCAATTCATAATAAGGGTATAATCGTAGATGATAAAGTTCTCATCTCCTCTATAAACTGGGGTGAAAATTCTTTCAGGAGAAACAGAGAGGTTGGTATAATAATTGAGAGTGCCGAAATTTCTAACTATTTTGAAGAAGTTTTCTGGTATGACTGGAATTTTAAAATAGAGGAAAAAGATAAAATTAATTATGAATTTTTATTAATTCCTTCTCTATTCATAGGAACATTTATATTACTTTATCTATACTGGAGAAGATAAGATGTTAATTGAAATCATCATTATATTGATAATAATCATTTCATTGATTTATGGTTTTATAAAAAAAATTCCATTATCTCTTATTTTAATTCTACTTAATATCATAATTTTTATAGTTACGATATTTTACATAAATTTGATAGAAGAATTTGCCTTCGCCCCTTCCTATCTTAGAAATTCGCCAAAAATTTACACAATTTTTACTTCACTGTTTATACACGGTGACTTTTATCATCTGATATCAAATATGATTGGCTTATTTTTCATAGGTTTTCCTTTTGAAAACGTAGTAGGGCAGAAAAAATTCTTTTTGGTTTACATTTTATCAGGCATTTTTTCATCAATTGCATTTTCCGTTTTCAGTTCGGGCAATCATTATCTGATAGGTGCCTCTGGAGCAATTTTCGGCTTGCTTGGTGCGTTTGCAGCCCTTTATCCGATGAAAAGAGTGATCATGCCCCTGCCATTTATTTTTGTTGAGTTGCCAGTATTGCTTTTTGCGCTCATTTATGCTTCAATAGAGACAATTTATACATTTGCTGGAATTACTGATGGGATTGCTCACTCCGCCCATATGGGGGGATTTATTGCAGGAGTGTTATCCGCTCCATTTTTAAGGAGAAAATTCGTTTTTGAAAAAAGTTTTGATATAAATAAGCTTGAAGAATTACTCCAGAATGAAAGACAAAGGAAAATTTTTGAAAGAGCAAAAGAAGCAAGGGAAAAAGAAATTAGGGATGCGTGGATAAAATATCTTCTAAAGGAAATAAAATGTCCTTTGTGCGGGGGAGAAATTGAAATAAATGGGGCAATAAAATGCAAAAAATGTGGTTACAAAAGATAATATATGGCATACCCGACAATCGCCCCGGAGTTAAGGAAAGGTAGGCCCGGCTGGGGGGAGCGGGAAGCAAAAAAAAGGAGGGCGCTTAATCCAGCAATTGCCCCACATAGGGTAAGAATAAAACCATATACCCCATTCTGGAGATATGAGGCGGTTATGAGCATTCCTGGAATCACAACATCTCCGAGCCCCATATACATTGCATCCCTTCTTGAGTGCTTTTTAAATCTTTTTGGAAAAACTAAAAGCAAGGGTAAATTGCTTGAAATAGCATTTTTTGCAAGTTTAATCATGTGCTTTGTTTTATAAACTGATATAAAATCATATATTGCAAGGGCTAAAAGTAGAATTATTATATATGGTATTGGTAGAGATGAAAATATTGCTATTATACCAGATGCAAGGAAAATACCGAATATATTTATAATATACCATTTAGGATATTTTATCAGAAGAAAAATCATAAAAATTGAAAAAATAATTGAAAAAATAAAAGAATAATGGCTGTTTATAAAATGGAAAAAAGCATCAAATATGGAAATAGATGTAATAAAAAAGAAAAATAAGAAAATATATTTTACAAGCTTTTCTCTGTATTTTAAAATTAAAAGAATTACGAAGGTGAATATAAGTATTGAAGAAATTATTATAAAAATATTTGCAGGATTTTCTGGATTTTCTATTGTATAGCCTTCTTTATGAAATGAATCTGCTACAATACAGGCGAGAAATTGGGAAATTATGAAAGCGAAAATAATTCCTATCTGTGCAATGTATTTTTTCATAATAAATTCATTAATTTAAATATCGCCTCTAATATTTTCAAAAAAATATTCTCTCTGAAAATTGGTATTGAAATGCTCGCTGGCTCACTCCATTCACTTATTCCTCCATATTCATCCTTTGCTATAACTTTTACAATATAAATCCCTCTCTTTTCCCATGAATGAGTTGCATTTACAGTTTCATTTGCAATGAAGGGACCAATCCAATCGCTCACATTTCCATCTCCCCAGTTCCATTTATAATAAATTGCATCTCCTTCTGCATCAATTGCAAATGTTGAAAAAGAATATTCGTTTTTTATTCTTCCTTTGTTTGAGCCAGCTGGCTTCTGCGGCTTTTCTGGCGGGCTATTCACATGCAGATTTATGGAAGGGTCACCGAAAAGATTTAGCTGGTAGTAGCACCATCTCATCATCGAGCGATTTATTAAATATAGGTTATCCTCTTTTGAATCCTGATTTGCCTTGCCTATACTGAATATTTTCTCTCCAAAAATTGCATCAACAAACTCACGATGGTAGCGCTGCGAATCACCGTCTGTGCGATATGACCAGAAAAAGCCATAGCGAGCGTTCATTATGCAAGCAAATGCTCCATTCTCACTTTTTGTGAGATATTCTGCCATGCAATCGTCATAATCAAATGCCCCCGCATAGCAACCCTGCGAATAAATGAGGCAATATTTATTATTTTCAAGCCCTTCAACATCTTCCGGCATTAATCTCATGTTATAGTTTGTGCTTGAATGCCCGAGGTGATGTATCATATGGGTTCCTCTATTTATAACATTTAAAATATCTTCTTTATTCCAGTAGCCATCTTCACCATCATACAATTTTGTTATATTATAGCTTAAAGGTATTCCTTTTGTGCTATATCCGTCATCATTGCACTCTCCTATGAGTTGCTCAAGATAATTTCCTCCATAACTTGCAATTCCATAATCTCCAAGATATTCACCAGCAAGACATATTTCATTCAGATAAATCTCATCTATTTTTGTTTTATCATATTCTATTGTTTTTTCCACAAAATTTTTTGCTTCCTGCAAACTATTTACACAAGCCCTCCCAACATATACCTCTGCAATTAAATCTACATCCTTGCCATTCTCCCCATCTGTTGGCTCACCCCATTTATCATCCTTATCATAATTGAATGTCCCATCAAGACAAGCATAGTATAAATCAGTTGGCATAAAAGTTTCATAGGGGTCAACATTTTCATCAAGTCCATAAACCCATAGCATTTTTGCTGGAATAATATCTATATCCCCACCGAGCAAAACATATTCAATTCCATAGTTAATATAGGCATTTCTTATATAATCCCTTAATTTATCTGCATCATACCCAATATCTTCAATTTTTTCAACAATTGTTTTTATCCCCCTGCTTTCCTTATATTCTTTCAATTCATTAAAATTGCTTTCAAGTTTTTTATTTGTAATAATTAATAGCTCATATGATTGAGACAAATCATTCGTTTTATATGTATTTAAAACTTCGGGATTATCCACTTTTTTAACCACTTCTTTTTTATCCTTTTCAACTCCTCTGAAAAGAGGATTAACTTTTCCTTCGCATAATTCAACTTCAATTGTTATCTCCTTGTAGTAAAAAATTTCTCCAGAAGAAGGTATATATTGCACTGGATGAATGGCGAGCACAAGGATATTATAGCCCCTGAAAGAATATGTTCCTATTTCAGTAAAAATTTTTCCAGGATAAACATTTAAATTGAAATTTTTAAATGGAAAGATTTTTTCACTTCCTAAAGGAATGGATTTTTCAACGGGCATCAAATTATACCCCTTTCCAAGAGAAATTTTTTCTCCTGCAAATGCATTTATTTTTTTGACATATTTACCTTGGGGTAAAAGAATATATGAAGGGTATGCAGGCAGAGCGGGCTCACCAGAATTTCCATAAGTAGAAGATTTTTCCAGATATACCTCATCATATAAGATGTTATTGCACATAATTTTTTTTAAAACAGGTTGAGAAAATGAATATTTTATTTCCATTTTATCCTTTGCCAAACTTATGCTAGGGAGAAAAAGAAGTATTGCTAATATTATTGCAATTTTATTCATGCATTGTAAATAAATCTCAAATTTAAATATAACTAATTCATTTATTCTCATGATTGAAAAACCTCGCGGAACAAGGGACTTTCCTCCAGAAGAAATGAAAAAAAGAAGGGCAATTGAGAAAAAGCTGAGAGAAATATTTGAGAGATATGGATATGAGGAAATAATGACCCCCACAATAGAGCATCTCGAACTTTTTACCCTGAAATCTGGAGAAGGAATAATAGAAGAAACATATGCCTTTGAGGACAAGGCGGGAAGAAAGCTCGCCCTGCGCCCCGAGCTGACGGCGCCAGCCATGAGGATGTATGTTGAGAGGTATCAGATGGAAGCAAAGCCAATCAAGTTTTATTATTTTGGAAATTGCTTTAGGTATGACAGACCTCAGCAGGCGAGATACAGGGAATTCTGGCAATTTGGTTGCGAGCTTATAGGGAGTGAAACGCCGGAGGCAATTGCAGAGCTTATAGCACTTGCATATAACTCACTGAAAGAAGCGGGGTTGAAAAAAATTGTGCTAAGGGTAGGAAATCTTGATATTTTAAGGAGATTTCTTGATGGAATAGGGGGAAATTTTCCGGAGATAATGAGGCTTATAGATAAAAAGGATTTTGAATCGCTCAAGAAAAAAATTGATAAGTTTGATGAATTCATGGATTTTATAAAAATAAATGATTTAAATGAACTGAAATTTGAAGAAGCAAAAAGAATGAAGGAGATAATTGAATATATTGAAGTTTTTGGTATTCCATATAATATTGATTTGTCAATAGCAAGAGGTCTTGAGTATTACATTGGAACTGTTTTTGAAATAGATGCTCCCTCACTTGGAGCGGAAAAACAGATATGTGGGGGAGGAGAATATAGCATTGTCCCAATTCTTGGAGGAAAAAAAATTCCTACAAGTGGTTTTGCAATCGGTTTTGATAGAGTTTTGATTGCTCTTGAAAGAGAAAATTTTAAGATAGATGGAAATGGGGAAAAATTTTATGTAGCATATATAGGAGAGATGCTCAAGGAAGCTTTAAATCTTGCAAATAAGCTCAGAAAAAATGGACTAAGAATTGATGTTGAATTGATGAGGAGGAATATTTCAAAATCTCTTGAATTTGCTGATAAAAAAGGAATAAAAAAAGTAATTATTGTTGCACCGGATGAATGGAAAAAGGGAAAAATTATTTTAAAAAATCTTGAAAGCGGTGAGCAGAAAGAATTAAAAATTGAGGAAATTGAAAAGCATCTTATTTCTTCCTAACAATAAGGCGGTAGCCATCCTTTCCAGTGATAACAAGTTTCTCTCCTTTTTTAACATCTTCTTCAGAAATTGCATTCCATAACTCCCCTCTGAATAAAATCTTTCCATCTTTTCCAGCTTTTATATTTTCATATGCCTCGCATTCCTCTCCTATTAGCAAACCTATTTCTGGCTTCTTTCCCCATATTTTTAATATTTTGTAAATTATAAAAAGGAAGAATAAGATAAAGATAAGAATTATTGCCAGCGATATTGCTGTTGAAATTTTGGAGCAAAATATTAAGGGATAGAGGAATATTATAGCCACTATTAATGCAATAAATATCACTATTTTAGCCATCCTATTCCTTCTTTAATCCCTTTGCAATTCCGACCATTTTTCCAATTTCTGTTCCACCAGCAACAACTATCAAATTTTTCTCCCTTGCAATTTCAGATAAAGTTTGAAGTTCCCTCAACTTCATTGCTGAAGGGGATTTATCATATAATTTCGCAGCCTGTGTCATTTTTTCCGAAGCGAGATACTCTCCTTCTGCCATTATTATCCTGCTCCTCTTTTCTCTTTCCGCCTCAGCCTGCTTTGCGAGGGCACGCTGCATTCCTTCTGGAAGGACAACATCTTTGATTGTTACAGCAGTCACTTTTATTCCCCATGGGTCTGTCGCAAGGTCTATGGTCTCCTGCAATCTTTTATTAAGCTCATCTCTTTTTGAAAGAAGTTCATCCAGCTCAACCTGTCCAATTACATCTCTTAAAGTTGTCTGGGCAAGCAGGCCAGTCGCAATCATATAATTTTGAACCTGTGTAACCGCTTTATTGGGGTCAAAAACTCTGAAATAGACAACCGCATCAACATCAACAGATACATTATCGCGGGTTATTATCCTCTGCTTTGGCACATCAGCAACCCTAACCCTTAAATCTATCCTGATTGGCTTATCAATTATTGGAATGATGAAAACAAGCCCCGGCCCCTTCACACCCAGCAGGCGCCCAAGCCTGAAAACAACAATCCTTTCGTATTCAGAAAGAACTCTTATAGAGGATGCAATAATCGATATTATCACAAGCAGCAGAATAAATAGCAGGAAAATTTCTACAGGTGTCATAATATAGAAATGCAAATTGGAATATAATTTTATTGTTATGGTTTGCCAGTTTGCATCGTCCGTTTAAAATTTAACTCAGTTTTAAAATATTTTAAAAACCCTTATTTTAGCGGTTGCATTCTGTTGCATCCTATCATATGCAATAACTTTTATTTCATGATTTGCCACCGAAAATTCACTCCATACCCATGAATACGGCTCGCTTAAATCAGTAAATTTAAGCTGATTATCTATGTAAAACTCTACTTTTTCTATACCCAAGCTTGAGGTTGCACTTGCCATTATTGTGATTTTTCCTAATATGAACGGGGCATTCATTGGAATTATTTCTCTGTCCATGATATAGAGATAATTTCCTGGCTTCAATATACTAACTTCCAAAGTAGGCAACTTTTGCATTATTGCAAAAAAGCTGAATGAAGTTATATTTGCCCATAAATAATTTGCCTGTTTGTTTATGCCTTTATTTTCATACCATCCTTGCAAAAACCATTCATTTCCATCATATTTTAGAATTTCAAAATATTCTTCATATTCCTCATCTTCATAGTATATTGATATGTTTGCCCATCTATCTCCTTTTGCCTCTATGCATTTCCCTGTGTTCCTCCAGCCATCTGGCTCAGGCAATGAGGTTGCTAATCCACTAATCGTTAAATTTCCGGAATAGGTATTCAATTCTATTTCTGTTGGGAAAAATGAGGAAAATTTGCATCTATGCAAGTCATTTTTATTGCTTTCTGTAAAATTCAAATCTATTTCATAGTTTTCGAAATTGCAATTTGAGATATTATTTTCATCTGAAAGATAGAGATGCATCCCAACTGAATTATTATAAAAATAGCAATTTATCACGCTATTTTCATTTGAATGAAACATATAAAGTGCTCTGTAATAATACTGATTGAAGGAGGAGCAATTTTCAAATTTATTGCTGTTTGAAAACCATAAAATTATTCCATCATCATTTTCATAAAAATTGCAATTTTTTATTATATTGCTGAAAGAATTATCAAGAGCAATTCCATAATTTTCATTTCTATATGCACTGCAGTTGAATATTGAATTTTCCGAGGAGTTATAAAAATAAATTCCGTAATAATGGTTGTCATAAAAGTTGCTGTTTCTTATCTGATTATTCTCTGAATTGTTAAACCCTATTCCTAAAAGATTTTCATAGCAATTTACATTTTCAACTATTCCATTTGTAACATTTTTTAGGTATATGCCACATCTCCCATTGTAAATTTTGCAATTCCTTATGATAAAATAAACGCTCGTATTTTCTATCCTAATTCCATCCTCGCCGAGCGCATTTATCTCGTAATTCTGAATTACATATGGATTTTTCTGGCTCCCATCGCCCGCCCATCCCTCGCCGCCCGCCTGGCTTGCAAAATCTGAGTTTCCATTTATATGTATTGGAGCATGGGCTGAAGCATTTATAAATAAAAATAGCCCAAATAGAAGAATGAGCCAGATAGCATATTTTAATTTCATTTTCTCCTCAAAAAATAAAGCAGGCGCTTATTTAAATTTTTTCTACTTAAAAAATTTTGTAAGCCATAAAATTAATCCAGATATGAAAAAAACAATCCATAATAGGTAGAGATAAAATATTCTTCTTATCCACTTTGCTTTTTTTTCAGGAGTATCAAAAAATTTTCCTAATATTTCATCTTCTTCAATCTTCATATTTACCAAGCAGATATTTTATCCTTTTCCTCCTAAAGAAATCCTCTCTTTCAATTTCCTCAAGTTGCCTTTCTATATAAGAAATAGTATTTAAAAGGCGGGGTATGAATATATATTCAAGAGCATTTACTCTTCTTTTTGTTTTCTCTATCTCTCTTCCAAGCAACTGTATGCTTGCTTCTATTTGAGCTATCTCAACTATTTTATTCAGTAACTCTTCCGCTTTTTTAACAGATTCATCAAACTCGCTTGATGTTGAAAATAAACTGTAAGAAATTTCCTCCTTTTCATCCATACTGAATTCTGGAATGCTAACCCCCATAATATTTTTATTGCTTAAATTCAATTTTCTTTCCCTATAAATTGTTTCAGCAAGCCTTTTTACCTTTACCCCGCCTAATACCATTTCCGCTTTTATTATTGCTTTTAAAGCATCATCTATCAATTTTTCAAGCTCCTTTCTTTTTTCCTTCCTCTTTTTTATAAGATCAAGAAAAGAGGTTACAAGAGCATCTCTTTTTTCTGATAAAAGCTTATGCCCTTTAACAGCTAACTCCTTCCTCTTTCTGACCTGCAAAAGCTCCATCCTTGTTGGCTTAACATCTTCTATAACTTCCTTTGTCATGCTCTATAATATTTCTCTATGTACCTTTCATCTATTTTCTTAAGTTCGCTTTTTGGCAATATTGAAATAAGTTTCCATCCCAAACTGAGGGTTTCTTCAAATGTTCTATCCTCGTCTCTCTCCTGCCTGACAAATTTATCTTCAAATTCATCCGCAAATTCAAGATATTTTTTATCTCTATCAGTAAGAGCTTCCTCCCCAACAACCGCAACAAGGTCGCGTAAATCGCATCCTTCAGCATAAGCAGCATATAACTGATTTGATAGAGCATGATGGTCTTCTCTTGTTTTTCCCTTTCCTATTCCCTCCGCCATCAGGCGAGATAAAGAAGGTAATACCGCAACTGGAGGATATATACCTTTATTATGCAATTCTCTCGACAAAACAATTTGCCCCTCAGTTATATAGCCTGTTAAATCTGGAATTGGGTGGGTTATATCATCATCGGGCATTGTTAGAATCGGTATCTGAGTTATCGAGCCCTTCTTCCCAATTATTCTCCCCGCTCTTTCATAATTTTGTGCCAAATCAGTATACATGTATCCAGGATATCCCCTCCTTCCAGGAACTTCCTCACGAGCAGCAGATATCTCACGCAACGCCTCCGCATAATTTGTCATGTCAGTTAGTATAACAAGTACATGCATTCCCTTGCTGAAAGCGAGATATTCAGCAGTTGTGAGAGCGACCTTTGGGGCAATAAGCCGTTCAATTGATGGGTCATTTGCAAGATTTAGGAAAAGAATGCTCCTTTCTATAGCCCCAGTTTCCTCAAAATCTTTCATAAAAAAGTCCGCTTCTTCCGCAGTTATACCCATCGCACAGAAAATCACAGCAAAATTCTCCTGCCCTATTTTTGCCTGCCTTGCTATCTGGGCGGCAAGCTCATTATGGGGCAAGCCAGCGCCGCTGAAAATTGGCAATTTTTGCCCCCTTACAAGAGTATTCATTCCATCAATTGTTGAGATTCCTGTTTGTATGGGGTCGCGAGGATATTCTCTCGATGATGGATTTATTGGATAACCATTCACATTCCTTATTTCATCTGGTATTGGAGGAGGAGAGCCATCTATGGGAGAGCACATTCCATTGAATATTCTTCCTAACATATCAACTGTTACACCTATTTCCATCGGTTTTCCAGTAAAAATTACTGATGTATTTTTTACATCCAAGCCACGAGTTCCTTCAAAAACCTGAACCACTGCTTTTCCTTCAGCTGCTTCCAAAACTTGCCCTATTCTCTCGCCTTCTCCCTTTATTTTTACAATTTCTCCATATCCTACTTCACCAATTCCCTCTACAATGAGCAAAGGACCCTTTATTTCTTTTACTGTTGAATATTTTGTTGCTTCCATTGAGAAGTAATGTTTCATTATTTTTAAGTTTTATCAATGGAGGAAGCATCTCTGCCCGGTGAACACCATTATCAAGCCATGCTCATCTGCCGCTTCTATAACTTCCTTATCTCTTATTGAACCCCCTGGCTGAACAATTGCTCTAACTCCTGCTTTTGCAGCTTCATCAACAGCATCTCTGAAAGGAAAGAAGGCATCTGATGCCATTATTGAGCCCTTTATTCTTTCCTTTCCCTTATATGTTGCAATCCATACAGCATCAACTCTTGATGTTTGTCCTCCTCCTATCGCAACGGTGCTTTTATCCTTCACAAAAACAACAGCATTTGACTTGACATGCCTTACGCATTTTACAGCAAAAACCATGGAGGAAATATCCTCCTTGCTTGGCTTCTTCCTGCTCACAAATTCCCATTCTTTTGGATTTATTTTTTTAACATCCTTCTCCTGCAGAAGAAGCCCACCACACACACTTCTTACCTCAATTTCCTTTTTTCTTTTCTCTTTTCCTAACCTGCGTATCTGCAAAATCCTCAAATTTTTTTTGCCACTGAATAACTGCAGAGCTTCTTTGGCAAAAGAAGGAGCTATTATAACTTCTAAAAAAATTTTCATCATCTCTTGTGCAACTTCTTCATCAATTTTCCTATTTACTGCAACAATTCCTCCGTATGGCGAGTAAGTGTCGGTTTCAAAAGCTTTTTTCCATGCATCATTTATTTTTTCAGATGAGGCAATCCCGCAGGGAGTTGCATGCTTCACAATAACAGCAGTTGGCTCATCAAATTCCTTAAGACATTCAATTGCATGATTTGCATCAAGAATATTGTTATAGGAAAGCTCCTTTCCCTGAAGTTGAATTGCATTTGAAATGCATGCATAATTAAAATTTTCTTTTACATAAAAAGATGCTTTTTGATGAGGGTTTTCTCCATATCTCAAATCCATTTTTTTCACATAAGGAAGGCATAACATTGAAGGAAATTTTTTTTCATATTCTTTAACTATCATAGCATCATAATATGCTGTTCTCTGCAAAGCTTCAATCGCAAATTTTAACCTTATTTTTTCATCAAATCCCTTGCCCAAATATTTTTTTGCTTTTTCATATTGAGATGGACTCGATATAACAACAACTCTTCTCCAGTTCTTGGCGGCGGCTCTCACCATTGCGGGTCCGCCAATGTCCATTTCATCTATGCCTAACTCATATGGGTAAAAGTTGCAGACAACCATATCAACTGGCTCAATTTTGTTTTTTTTCAATTCCTCTATTTCCTCATCTCTTGCGAGAATTGCTGAGTGCAATCCTGTGCTCAAAGTTTTTATTCTCCCTCCAAGCAATTCTGAAAAACCTGTATAGCTTGAAACACTCTCCACCTTTATTCCTTTTTGCTCGAGATATTTTCTTGTTCCATCAGATGCATATACCTTAACTTTATTTTTTAACAATTCCCTGCAAAAATTTTCAAGCCCACTTTTATCATAAACACTTACAATAGCAACTTTTGGCAACATTTTTTTCATGATTAATAAAAATCAATAAAAAAACTTTTCGTGAGCGGGCTCGAGGGGATTCGAACCCCTGGCCAACAGGTTAAGAGCCTGCTGCTCTACCTAGCTGAGCTACGAGCCCAGTAAAAAATAAAAATGGATATAAAAATTTGTCTGAAGGTGTAGAGGCACTTTAAGAACTTGAAAATTTGAAAAATAAGAAATGCTATACAAACTAATAGAATTAGTTAGAAAAAATATTTTTTTCTGGAAAAAGAAAAAGATAGAAATTATGATTGCCATCATTCTTTACTAT